>JBDSQP010000288.1:0-5738 GCA_039929755.1 Aeromicrobium sp.
TTCCCTGTTCGATGAGCCCCCCGGCGGCGTCGGGACTGAGTCCCGCCTTCTTGAGGCTCGCACCAACCTTGCTCGCGGTGAGTGTCCCCCCGGTGACTGCAAAGCGAGTGCCCTCGGCGAGGAGCGCGGGGCGTACGAGGTTGAGGATGACGTGGCCGACGGGAAGTTGTTCCCCGCTGAGTTCGGCGATGCCGTCGATCGTCTCCTGGACCGGCATTTCCTCGAGCACCGTGACCAGATGGACGCGGGTCGTCGCCGACCGCATCATCTGCATGATCGAATCGGCCTGGCGGCGGATGGGACCAACCTTTGCCAGGCCGGCGATCTCGGAGTTGACGTTGAGGAACCGGGTGATGCGGCCGGTTGGGGGAGCGTCCATGATCACGGCGTCGTAGACGAATTTCGACCCGTTCTTGCGCTTCGCGGCTTCATAGACCTTGCCGGTCAGCAACACGTCGCGAACGCCCGGCGCAATCGTGGTGGCAAAGTCGATCACGCCGAAGCGGTCGAGCAACTTTCCGGCGCGACCGAGACGGTAGTACATGTCGAGGTATTCAAGAAGTGCTGACTCCGGATCGATTGCGAGTGCATACACCTCGCCGCCGCCGAGACCGATCGCGATCTTGCGCTCTTCATACGGCAGTGGTGGGACATCGAAGAGTTGGGCGATGCCCTGGCGGCCTTCTACTTCGCACAGCAAGACCTTCTTGCCGGCGTCTGCCAAAGCCATGGCGATGGAGGCAGCCACGGTCGTTTTGCCGGTGCCACCCTTGCCTGTGACGATGTGAAGGTTCGTTGAAATGGCCACGCCTGAAGACTATCGCCACCGCAACAAGGCGGCTTGTGTTCGTGGAATTCCCTCGCTTCCTCGCCGCGTGCTCCTCCCGATAGAGTCGGGCCATGACGCAATGGGAATACCTGACCGCACCGGTCCTCGTGCACGCAACCAAACAGATCCTCGACAACTTCGGCCGCGATGGCTGGGAGCTCGTCCAGATCGTCCCGGGTATGAACCCTGAGAACCTGGTCGCCTACTTCAAGAGGCCGGTCGCCGCATGAGCGCCGTCGAGGATCGCCTTGCCGGACTCGGCCTCTCGGTGCCCGATGTCGCTCCGCCCGTTGCGGCCTATGTCCCTGCCGTGCGCACGGGCAACTACATCTTCACCTCGGGGCAGTTGCCGTTGCGCGACGGCCAGATGTTGCTGACCGGCAAGGTTGGTGGCGAGGTTTCGTCCGAGGAAGCCGCTGACTGCGCCAAGCAGTGCGCCCTCAACGCCATCGCTGCAGTCAAGGCCGAGCTGGGCGACCTCGACAAGGTCGTACGCGTTGTCAAAGCAGTCGTCTTCGTCGCGAGCACGCCCGACTTCACCGGACAGCCTGTTGTCGCCAACGGCGCGAGCGAGCTCTTCGGCGCGGCTTTCGGTGAAGCCGGCAAACACGCACGCAGTGCCGTCGGCGTACCAGTCCTGCCGCTCGACTCTCCGGTCGAAGTCGAACTCATCGTCGAGGTCGGCTGAGCCGTGCTCATCCCGGTCCCCGCGACGCTCTTCGAGCACGCCGTCAACCAAACGGGCGAGGTCGCCGAGCCGCGTGACGCCTCGACGGTGGTTGTCGTCCGCGATGGTGTCGAGGGGCTGGAGGCATATCTGCTGCGCCGCCACCAATCGATGAAGTTCGCCCCAGGTATGTATGTCTTCCCCGGTGGCGGTGTTGATGCCGCCGACGCCAACATCGATGTGCCGTGGGTGGGCGCCGCTCCTTCAGAATGGGCGGCTCGTTTCGGTTGCTCCGAGGACACCGCGCGTGGGCTGGTGTGTGCGGCGGTGCGCGAGACGTTCGAAGAATCCGGCGTGCTGCTTGCCGGTCCCGACGAGCATTCGGTTGTCGCCGACACGAGCGGAACTGAGTGGCAGGCAGCGCGATTGGCATTGGAGGCGCACGAGTACTCGTTCGCCGAGTTCCTGCTCGATCAGGGTCTCGTGTTGCGTACGGATTTGCTTGGCGCCTGGTCCCACTGGATCACTCCGGTTTTCGAACCGCGCCGCTTCGACACCCGCTTCTTTGTTGCGGTCCTGCCCGAGGGGCAGTCGGTCGGTCATCTCGCTCGAGAAGCCGATCGAGCCCTTTGGGCGCCGCTGTCACAGGTTCTCGCCGCTGTCGATGCGGGGAACTCCGCGATGCTTCCGCCGACCCACATCACCTGTAGCGAACTCGCACCCCTGTCGGCTGGCGGGGTCCTTGCCGCGTCGGCGACGCGAAAGATCTTCCCGATCGTGCCCGAACTCGTCGAGATCGACGGTAAGCATTTCCTGCGCAACCCCCTGGGAGAAGACGATGACTGAACGGCCCGCCACCGTGGTCACGGAGCGCACCTCATTCGTATTGGCCGACAACGCCGGCATCATGACGCTCGATGGCACCAACTCCTGGATCCTGCGTGAACCTGCCTCCTCGCAGTCCGTCGTGGTCGACCCCGGGCCTCTCGACGAGCAGCACCTACAGGCAGTTCTTGCCGCGGCCGGCCCGGTCGGGCTGATCCTGGTCACTCATCATCATTTCGATCACACCGAAGGCGCCGCACGTTTCGCCAAGCTGACTGGGGCGCCCGTACGAGCGACTTCACCCGAGCACTGCCTTGACGCCGAAGTGCTCTCCGACGGAGAGCAAATCGTCGTCGACGGTCTGGTCATCGACGTGTTGGCGACGCCCGGTCATACCGGCGACTCGACCTGCTTCCGGCTTCCGACGGAGAACACCTTGCTGAGTGGGGACACGATTCTTGGACGCGGCACAACTGTCGTCGCCCACCCCGACGGCGCGCTCGGGCCCTATCTTGACTCGCTAGCCATGATCGGTGAGCTGGCCGAAGAGGCCCTCGTCGAACGCATACTTCCCGGCCACGGTCCCGTCATTTGGGATCCGGGGGCCGTGGTCAACGCCTACCTCGAACACCGTGCCGAGCGGCTCGACCAAGTGCTGCAGGCGGTGGAAAGCGGCGCGACGACTGCCCGCGAAGTCGTCGAAATGGTCTACCAGGACGTCGACGAAATCCTCTGGCCAGCTGCCGAGCTCTCTGTCGCCGCCCAACTGGACTACCTCCGCAAACCCTGACCCTCGTCCTCGTCCCCCAGATCCCCGAGATTTGGCGCCTCGTGCACCAAGATTTTCACCTTCCTGGTGCAACAGCCGCCATAGCTTTTCCACCTACAACCCGACCATCGAAGTTGTCCCCGGATTCGAGATGAGCCAGCTTCGAACCTGGGCGTTCGGTCGATGGTTGGTTCATGCCGGCGCCCTCGCCTTTGCCTTTCGCCTTACATGGTCGTGCCTTCACTGTCGGACAGGCTCAAGAGTTGGGGCTTTCGCGCCGAACGCTCCAGGGTTCAAGGTTCGTCATGATGCATCCGGGCGTCTATCGCTATGTGGATTCGCCCGTGACATTGCAGATGCGGGTTCAGGCGGCGAGGTATGTGTTGCCGGGGGATGTCGCTGTCAGCCATACGTCCAATCTGAGTTGGAGGGGTCTTTCAATAGGAGACATCGCGGTGCTGCATTTCGGAACCAACTCGACGCTGAACGTGAACCGACCCGGTATGCGGGTACATCGCTTCGGAGGCCAATTGCATCCGACGAATCTCGGTGGTGTCCCAGTCCTCGGCCCCGACAGGACCTTTGTCGACTGCGCGACGCTTTTGCCGATCCCCGTGTTGGTTCGGGTGGGAGACTGGCTGATTGCCAACCGACATACCGATCTCGGCACACTGCATGCGTATGTCACGAGCTCGCACCTCGATGGGGTTCAGCGTGCCCGACTTGCTCTGCCGCTATTGCGGGATGGTGTCGAGTCGGTCAAGGAGACGGATCTCCGACTTCTGCTCGGCAACTTCAGTCTCCCGGAGCCGACGATCAATCCGAACATTTTCGACGCAACCGGCAGGTTCATCGCGAGAGGCGACCTCGCATACGAGAGATACAAGGTTCTGGTCGAGTACGACGGCTGGCAGCACGAACGGGATGCGCGGCAACGCCAGCATGATCATTTGCGTCGAGAACGCCTGGAGGCCAATGGCTGGCGCGTAATAGTCATCACAGCGATCGAACCGTTGGAAGTCAAGACTCGGGTCCGCGAGGCCCTCACCCAGCGCGGTTGGCAGGCACGATTTGGTGTCTAGGGCCCCACAAAGTCGAAGATCTTGGTGCAGAATCGGCCAAATCTCGGCGAAAAGGGGAGTTAGCGGGCTCGCTTTTGGAGGCGCTCGAGGTCCATGATCACGACGGAGCGGGGCTCGAGGCGAAGCCAGCCGCGGGCGGCGAAGTCGGCGAGGGCCTTGTTGACCGTTTCGCGCGAAGCACCCACGAGTTGGGCGAGCTCTTCCTGGGTGAGGTCGTGGTTGACGTGCACGCCATCGTCGGCACGGCGACCGAAGCGACCGGCCAGGTCGAGCAGAGCTTTGGCGACGCGACCGGGTACGTCGGAGAAGACGAGGTCACCGACCACTTCGTTGGTACGGCGCAGGCGGCCGGCCAGTTGGTGGAGCAGCGCCTTGGCGACGTCGGGGTGCTGTCCGATCAGGGGGATCAACGCGTCGTGGCTGAGAGCCTTCATCGAACAATCGGTCACAGCGGTGGCCGTTGCCGATCGCGGTCCGGGATCGAACAGGGACAGCTCGCCGAACATCTGTCCGGGACCGAGGATCGCCAACAGGTTTTCGCGACCATCGGGGGATGTGCGACCGAGCTTGATCTTGCCCTCGGTGACGACATAGAGCTGGTTGCCTTCGTCGCCCTCGTTGAAGAGGATGTCACCTCGCTTGATCGCAATCGACACCATCGAGGCGTCGAGTGAAGCGGCGGCCTCGTCGTCAAGTCCGGAGAAGAGTGGCGCCTGGCGCAGCACATCGTCGTTCACGAGGGGTCCTTTTCGTTTCTCATTCGGCGCAGTGTTAAACAAGTCACAGTCTGTCGCAACGGACCCTACATTTCCACACCGAGGGTCTCATTGACCGCTGATTGCGCAGCGCAAGTGCCGCGATTGCGTCGCGCAAGTAGTCTTGACCGCGTGCCGAACGTCGACCGGAGCCTCATAAGGCCCGAAACGTCTCTGGTCAGAAGGGCACGCAAAATCGACCGGATGCTCGCAGAGACTTACCCGGATGCCGGTTGCGAACTCGATTTCGTCAATCCTTTCCAGCTCCTTGTCGCAACGGTTCTGTCGGCGCAGACCACTGATCGGCGCGTCAACGCGATCACTCCGCAACTCTTCGCCGCCTACCCAGACGCGTATGCGATGGCGGCAGCTGATCGGGCAGCGCTCGAGGAGATCATTCGCCCAACCGGCTTCTTTCGCGCCAAGACCGAGAGTCTCCTCGCGCTTTCGGCCGACCTCGTCGCGCGGTATGACGGCCAGGTACCGGGCAAGCTCAAGGAACTCGTGACGTTGCGCGGGGTCGGCCGCAAGACCGCCAACGTCGTCCTCGGCAATGCCTTCGACGTTCCCGGGCTCACTGTGGACACGCATTTCGCCAGGCTCGTCCGGCGCTTCGAATGGGTCCCCGAGGACATTGCGAAGGATCCGGTCAAGACCGAGCATGCCGTCGGTGCGTTGTTCCCGCGCAAGGACTGGACCATGTTGAGCCACCGGCTGATCTGGCATGGCCGTCGCCGGTGCCATGCAAAGAAACCTGCCTGCGGCGCTTGTCCGGTGGCCCAGTGGTGCCCGTCATTCGGCATCGGGCCGA
>JBDSQP010000289.1:0-4974 GCA_039929755.1 Aeromicrobium sp.
CGCATTGCGGGCCTGGCGGGCACGGACACCACACGCTCTACAACATCACGACCAAGGGTTTTCACCGCAGAACGTTCGATCGCATCGTCGGCGGCGTCGTCGATGCCATCTCGCTCGCACACGATGACGTGGCTCCGGGAAGCGCGATCCTCAACCGAGGCACTCTCAAAGACGCAAGCGCCAACCGCGCCCAGGACGCCTTCGACCGCAACCCTGAGGCGGATCGCACATTTTTTCCTGGCTCGGTCGACAACCTGACGACGTTGCTACGCATCGAACGAGAAGGACGACTCGTCGGCGCCATCAACTGGTTCGCCGTCCACAACACCTCGATGACCAACCGCAACCGCCTGATCAGCTCCGACAACAAGGGTCTGGCGGCCCTGCTGTGGGAAGACCAGGGTGCTTCTCCTCGAACTCCTTCAGCGGAGCTCGTCACGGCATTCGCACAAACCAACGCCGGAGACCTCTCACCCAATCTCGACCTCAAGCCCGGCACCGGCCCGACCGACGACGACCGCGAGAACACCCGCATCATCGGCACACGGCAACTCAACGCCGCTCAAACCCTTGCCGCCCAGCCCGGCGAGCAACTCGCACCACCGCTTCAGGCCCGTATGACGTACGCCAACCTCTCCCGCCGGTTCACGGCTGATGGTCCGACCGGCCGAGCCGTCCTGGGCGCAAGCTTCGCCGCAGGCAAGCTCACCGACGGCCCCGGCTCGCCGCTGTTCGACGAAGGCAAGAACAACCCGGTGCCGGAGAGGATCAGCTCATGGATCTACCAAGCATTCCCGGGCATTGCCAAGCGTCACGAGCCCAAGGACATGGCGATCCCCGTTGGAGCGATGCGCTGGGTTCAAGAGACGCACGCCATCCAGCTCATCCGTATCGGCAGCCTATATCTGATCTGCCTTCCCCTCGAGGTCACCATCGTCGCGGGCTTACGCCTGCGCAGAGCACTCGCCGAGGTGTTGGCGGCCGATCTCGACCATGTCCTCGTGCAGGGCTACTCCAACGGCTACGCGCACTACGTAACCACTCCTGAGGAGTACGAGCTCCAGCGGTATGAAGGTGGCTCGACCATCTTCGGACGCCATGAACTGGCCGCCCTCATCGACACTGCCTGCGGCCTCGCCAAGTCGATGGTCGAAGGCAAACCGGTTGCGGCGGGCACACCTCCGGCACCACAACGAGTCCGCATCCCGACTCCAGTCGGGTCGCCCCGACTCGAGTCCCGCCGGCCGATCGAGGTCCTCGACTCGCCATCGAACGCGGTGTCCGGAGACATCGTCAAGACGACGTTTGCCGCCGACCACCCCAATGCCGAGATCCGGCCGAACTATTTGCTGGTAGAGCGCGAGACGTCCGACGGTTGGGTCACCGTCGCCGATGACAGCTCACTCGGGACGACCATCACCTGGAGTCACGACAGGAGATGGCGCTGGATGGCAACCATCACGTGGGCCGCCACGGCCGGCAACCATCGAATTTCGTATGTCGGACGTACGACCGCCACCACCGAACCGTTCACAGTCACCTGACCGCCATCGGTCTTACCGAACGAGCGCGAACGCAGAAACGCCCCCACTCTGTCGAGCGGGGGCGTTTCTGTTCAGGCTTTGATCAGGCGTCAGCCGTTTCGGTTGCGACTTCTTCGACCGCAGCTTCGTCGTCGCCGACTGGAACAAGCGAGATCTTGCCACGGTCGCCGAGTTCGGCGATCTTGACCTGGATCTTGTCGCCGACCTTGACGACATCTTCGACATTGTCGACGCGCTTGCCACCGTTGAGCTCACGCAGCTTGCTGATGTGCAGCAACCCGTCGCGGCCCGGGGACAGCGACACGAACGCGCCGAAGTCAACGGTTTTGACGACCGTGCCGAGGTAGCGTTCGCCAACCTCAGGCATGGTCGGGTTGGCGATCGCGTTGATCATGGCGCGGGCGGCTTCGGCGGCTTCACCGTTGTCTGCACCGACATAGACCGTGCCGTCGTCCTCGAGCGAGATCTGGGCGCCGGTGTCGTCCTGGATCTGGTTGATCATCTTGCCCTTGGGGCCAATGACTTCGCCGATCTTGTCTACCGGAATCTTGATCGTGATGATGCGGGGAGCGTAGAGGCTCATCTCATCGGGAACCGAGATGGCTTCGTTCATCACTTCGAGGATCGTCAGACGAGCATCGTGTGCCTGCTTGAGGGCGGCACCGAGGACCGACGCGGGAATGCCGTCGAGCTTGGTGTCGAGCTGAAGAGCAGTGATGAAGTCGGGCGTTCCGGCAACCTTGAAGTCCATGTCACCGAAAGCGTCTTCGGCGCCAAGGATGTCGGTCAGCGCGACATATTCGGTCTTGCCGTCGACCTCACCGGAGATGAGGCCCATGGCGATACCGGCGACCGGTGCACGCAACGGGACACCCGCGTTGAGCAGACCGATCGTCGAGGCGCATACGGAGCCCATCGACGTGGAGCCGTTGGACCCGAGGGCCTCGGAGACCTGACGGATCGCGTAGGGGAATTCCTCGCGGGTCGGCAGGACAGGGACGAGGGCGCGGCCGGCAAGTGCGCCGTGGCCGATTTCGCGGCGCTTGGGCGAACCCACGCGACCGGTCTCACCAACGGAGAACGGAGGGAAGTTGTAGTTGTGCATGTAGCGGACCGTCTTGACCGGCGACAGCGTGTCGAGCTTCTGCTCGAGGCCGAGCATGTTGAGAGTCGTGACGCCCAGGATCTGGGTCTCACCACGCTGGAACAGTGCCGAACCGTGCACGCGCGGGATGACGCCAACTTCGGCGCTGAGGGCGCGGATGTCGGCGAGGCCACGGCCATCGATGCGGACCTTGTCGCGGAGAACGCGTTCACGAACGAGTGACTTGGTGACCGAGCGCAACGCAGCGCCCAGTTCCTTTTCGCGACCCTCGAACTTGACACCGATTTCGTCGATGACGTCGGCCTTGATCTCGGACTCGCGGGCTTCACGGTCGGACTTGCTGACGATGGTCTGCGACTCCGCGAGACGCTCGCTGGCGATCTCCTTGACCGCTTCGTAGACGTCGTCCTGGTACTCGAGGAAGATCGGGAAGTCCTGAACAGGCTTCGCGGCGACCTTGGCAAGTTCGGCCTGCGCTTCACAGAGCTGGCGGATGAACACCTTGGAGGCTTCGAGGCCCTGCGAGACGATCTCTTCGGTCGGTGCCTGGACACCGGACTGGACGAGATCCCACGTGGCTTCTGTGGACTCGGCTTCGACCATCATGATGGCGACGTCGTCACCTGCAATGCGGCCGGCAACGACCATGTCGAAGACTGCGTTCTCGAGCTGGCTGTGCGACGGGAATCCGACCCACTGACCGTCGATCAGTGCGACGCGCGTGGCGCCGACTGGACCGGAGAACGGCAGTCCGGAGAGCTGCGTCGACGCCGAGGCGGCGTTGATCGCGAGCACGTCGTAGGGAGCATCGGGGTTGAGGGCCATGACCGTGATGACGACCTGGACCTCGTTGCGCAGGCCCTTCTTGAACGTCGGTCGCAGCGGACGGTCGATCAGGCGGCACGTCAGGATGGCGTCTTCGCTCGGGCGACCCTCACGGCGGAAGAACGAACCGGGGATGCGGCCGGCGGCGTACATGCGCTCTTCGACGTCGATCGTCAGCGGGAAGAAGTCGAACTGTTCTTTGGGGTGCTTGCCGGCAGTGGTGGCCGAGAGCAACATCGTGTCGTCATCGAGGAATGCGGACACCGAACCGGCGGCCTGACGGGCAAGGAGCCCGGTCTCGAAACGAACCTTGCGGGTGCCGAAGGAGCCGTTATCGATAACGGTTTCGACGCTGTGAATTGTGGGTTCCGTCATAGGAATCCCTTCCGCAGGCAGAAGCCTGCTCATCTCTTAATGAGACGGAGCATGCAGCGGCGGGAAACATAGTGCCGGTCTTCGATCGAGGCGCGCGGGTCGCAGGCAATGATTGCTGCGTAGGACCCGAATGCCACTACCGAGGACCGAGCTCGTCGTGCCTGAAGCTGCTCCGTCATGGGACTTTATTTACTTTTCTTGGGTGACTAGTTTGGTGGGACTTACGCTAGTGCGACTTACGCTAGTGCGACTTACAACAATGCGATCACCCCGACGGAGTGACCGCATTGTTTTGGCTTATCGGCGGAGGCCGAGGCGTTCGATCAGCGAGCGGTAACGCTCGATGTCGGTCTTCTGCAAGTAGTTGAGAAGGCGACGACGCTGACCGACGAGAAGTAGCAGACCACGACGGCTGTGGTGATCGTGCTTGTGCTCCTTGAGGTGCTCGGTCAGGTGCGTGATGCGACCTGTGAGCAATGCGATCTGGACCTCTGGGGATCCGGTGTCGCCTTCGCCAGTGGCGTACTCGGCGATGATGCTTTCTTTGGTCGCTCCCGCGACCGTGGGCTGCGCAGTCTTCTTCGACACGCGGTTCTCCTTTGGATTCCGTTGCACGGCGCGCCGGGGCCTGTTCACCCGGGCACTCTCTATCCGTGGCCGTTATACGGCAACACTCAGGTTATCAGCGCGGCCCGGGCATAAGCGAATCGGTACGTGCGCTTGGACCCGCATGAGAGATTTGAACCGACCAGTCCCGCCGACGGAGGAGCCCCATGCGCCTGCGCCTCACCACCATCGCGATCGGATGTGCCCTTGCCCTTTTCGCAGGATGCTCGTCAGCGCCATCGAAACCGGCCAAGTCTGCGGCCCCACCCCCCGCTTTCAAAAACTACGTCGCACTTGGCGACTCATACACCTCAGGGCCGCTCATCGCACCGACCTCCCCGGGCTCTCCGCCATATTGCCTCCGCTCCGGCAGCAACTACCCCAGCTATCTCGCGTCGTACCTCAAAGTCAAGAAGCTCACCGACGTGAGTTGCGGAGGCGCCTCGACCACCGACCTCTACAGCTCACAAAGCTTGCGTGCCGGCGTGGCACAGAGCGCACAAACCGAAACGCCCCCTC
>JBDSQP010000290.1:0-6279 GCA_039929755.1 Aeromicrobium sp.
ACATTCGGCTGAGCTGTCACCGGCGACGTCACGGCGAACGGCGCGATCGGAACCTTGGTGCCAGTCGTGCGAGTTACGAGCACAACTCCCGATTTAGCCGTTGTGTCGTTGCCATTGTTTCCAGTCACATAGAAGTTGCTGCCGTCGGTGCTCAGAGCTTCGCGAGGGTGGTTCGCGCTGAGAGTCGGGCTCGAAAGCAGCGTTGAGGTGTCGACCGTGCCTGTCGCCGAGATGCGAGCCACCATGCGGTTGATGTGCGCCGCGGTGGTGGCCTTGGGATCGACTTCAGAACCGGTGAACCCCGTAGCCCCCGGCGCGTGGTGGTAGCCCGCGATCGAGAGATAGTTGCCGTCGGTGCTGCGCGAGAGCGCGCCATTTCCAGGGGTGTTACCGCTCAGTGTGAAGGCATTGACCGGGGCGGC
The DNA here is from genome assembly GCA_039929755.1 of Aeromicrobium sp. Taxonomy (GTDB): domain Bacteria; phylum Actinomycetota; class Actinomycetes; order Propionibacteriales; family Nocardioidaceae; genus JACMOZ01. The sequence continues at coordinate 423 of JBDSQP010000290.1, forward strand.
GTCCAACCTCGGCAACGGAACCGGCGCGGCGAACGACGTGCTGCCGCTGATGTTGTACGTCAGCAGCGAAACGGCGGACAGGTTGTTGAGAGTCGTCGCATCCGCCACGTCCGTCACGACGAGCTGGGTGTCCACGGGCGCAACCGCCGAAGCGCTCTGCGTGGTTACCGCGGTCAGTCCGCCGGTAGCGAGCGCAATAGCGACAATCGCGGCGCGAGCGCGTGAAATGAACAACTTCTGCTGACGTGCCATCCGAGGGGTCCCCTTGTGTCTTCGCCCGAGGTCGCCTGATCCCAATTCTTGCGGGCAAAAGGTCGTACTACGGACCCAACTACCCTAAATGAATCGCCCAGTTTTCGTGGGTGGTTCCGGGTTTTTGCGTGGCGGCATGCCAAATGTTCATCTACGCCTCGGCGATGAATTCCCCGACGTACGAGACAAGCCGAAACCCCATGAGTTCGTTGACCGCGATCATCGGCCCATTGCTCACCGCGTTGTACGTATGGACATACTTGCGCCCCGCAAGCAGGTCGGCCGAGGCCTCCAACGCTGCCACCTTGAGTGTCAGCCCGAGACCGTGGCCACGATGTTCCTTGAGGACGAGCGTGTCCCATTGGTAGACGTTCTCGGGATCGGCCGCCGGGAACACAAGTTGCGTATGACCGGCGACCTCACCTTCGGGCAACAGGGCGACCGCGACCTGCATCTGACGTTGCTGGAGAGCAAGGAGCGCCTCGTCGGATCGGACACGCGCGGCGTCGAAGAACTCGTTCTCCAGACCGTATTCCCCCGAAGGGGCTTCCTGAACGATCAGGGTCAGCAAGTTCGCATACTGGTCGATCCACTCTTCGGGACAGGGCCCTCGCCACGTCTGCAGCGTGTATCCATCGCGCGCCGGGGCGTCAGGCAACGTGGGCGGCAGGCAGAGCACGCGGTGGGCATCGACCAGATCGAGATGGAATCCGCGAGCCTCGGCGAATGCCGTATGTCCCGAGGAGGTCTCATCGACATTCCACCGTGCTTCGGCGAAGAGAGTCGTACGACCGCGTTCGCGCGCCAACTCGGCAACAGCCTCCGCAATCGCCGTGCCATGACCCAGACGACGATGCGCGGGCGCAACATTCACCCCCACATACACAAGGGCGAGGTTGTCCTTGAGCGGGAACTCGATGAGGGCCATTCCGACCGCGATACCGGCATCGTTGCGGGCAATCAGTCCGATCGTGTCGGTGTAGCCCGAAACTTCCAGGAGTTCCGCCCGTTGTTCGCGGGCCGTATAGGGCCGGTCCCACCGCTCATTCTTCGCAGCGACATAAACCGCGTGGAACTCCGCGAACTGGGGGTCGTCGGTCGGATCAAGCACTTCGATGGCGGTCACCGGACCAGCCTACGTTCCACTCAGGGACGGATCAGCGACCCAGGAACACGCCATTCCCTTATCGACAGGTTGCCCTTGCTGCCGAGGACTTTTCGATCGCCTCCGCTAATCCATTCGATAGGGCTTTGATCCTCGTAGTTGTCGAACCTCAGCTGATATGCCTGTTCGAGCCGATCACTCCCGGATTGCCAGTAGACGGTCTTGTCACGCTGGGACTTCACTTCGGACCACTTGCCGTCCTTGTTCTTCCACGTGGAATAGCCCGAGAATCCCCGGTCATCCTGCTTGACGGATTCGAACACGGAAACGGCCACAACGTCACCGACCTTGTCGATCCGGTCGAGGCATGACTCCTGCTCCATCACCCGTTTGAATACCTTGCATGGCGGCGGCACGCCAAAGGATTTCCTGATCTCGCCTGAGACCGGATCGAGTTCGACGATGTCCTTCGTCCCTGGGACGGCCTCGTAGTAGGGCGAGTCCGACGCCAATGACGCCAGAATCGAGCGCCCGTCCGACGACAGAGTCAGATTCGAGACATGTTTGTTCTTCAAAACGTTGGTGACCTTGCCGGACTTGCTGATCCGCGTCAGCATGTCGCCCGTTGAGTCGATGCCCGACCACTCGGTGCGGGTGATGAACACCGACTTGCCGGTACCAGCCAACCACCCGTAAGTCGTTCCCTTGCCCTTGTCGAATCCTAGGCTCAGGCTCTTGCCGGGCAGGCTGATTTCCCTCTTCAAGGCGAAACGGAAATCGAACTCCCGGAAGGACAACTTCCCCTTTGAACTGTGGTGCACCGTGAGAAGGGAGTTTGCGCTGACTCCTGCCGGGTCGATAGTCGAGTCGTACTTCTTTCCATCCGCATAGCTCATGCCCGACTTGGGGTCGACGATGACTGACGGCGCACCCTCGACGTCACCTTCGGGGTATCGGTCGATCAGGACAGAACCGTTGGGCAAATATCCCCATGGAGTCCCCTTTACCTGAGTCTTGTGGCTTCCCGCGACCACGACGCTTTCGGTGACCATGTTTTCGGCGGATGGAAGGCTATAGGCGTACTCGGGAGGGTTAAACGATGCAACGGCCGACTTCTTGGCGCCGGCGTCGGTCGACCCGCAAGCAGTCAGGAGTATCGAACAGAACCCGAACACTAAGACACCCGGACGAATCATGGGCAGGCCTTCCGTGGGCGCGAGAGTTCGCAAAAGCGTAGCGGTGTGTGACGGGCCTGGGAAGGGTTCAGAGGGCGAGGGTCTTGCGGACAACGCCGGCCAGATGTTCGGCGACGGACTGCGCTTGATCGTGAGTTGGCGCTTCGACCATCACGCGTACCAGCTGTTCGGTGCCTGACTGACGCAGAAGAACCCGGCCCGTTTGGCCGAGCGACAACGCCGCCGCAGAAATCTCTCCCTGGAGGACCGGGTCCGTCTCGGCTCGAGACTTGTCGACATCCGGAACGTTGATGAGCACCTGAGGAAGCCTCGACATGACGGTCGCCAACTCGGCGAGGGTCTTGCCCGTAGCCATGAGGCGAGCCGAGAGGTGAACTGCCGTGAGAACGCCATCGCCAGTTGTTGCGTAGTCGCTCATGATGACGTGACCCGACTGCTCTCCTCCAAGGGTGAACTTGCCAGCACGCATCGCTTCGAGCACGTAGCGGTCACCGACCGCCGTCTGGAGCACGGTGATTCCCAACTTCTCCAGAGCCAGAACGAAGCCGAGGTTGCTCATCACGGTCGCCACGACAGTGTCTTGGTGAAGTCGGCCGTCATCGCGCGCGGCAACGGCCAGGATGGCCAGGATGTGATCGCCATCGACGACATTGCCGCCGGCGTCGACAGCGAGGCAACGATCGGCGTCACCGTCGAAGGCGAAGCCGGCATCGGCGCCGTGATCGACGACCGCCTTCTGAAGGTCCTCGAGGTGAGTCGAACCGCATTTGTCGTTGATGTTGAGGCCGTCGGGGGATGCATGGATCGCGATGACCGTCGCTCCGAGTTGTTCGAAGACAGTCGGGCCGACTTCGAATGCCGCCCCGTTTGCGCAGTCGAGGACGACGGTCAAGCCTTCGAGTCGCTGCGGCGAGGTCGAGATGATGTGCTTGATGTAGCTGACAACACCTGTATGGCTGTCGCCGATGCGACCGACGCCGGCACCGATCGGGCGCTCCCACGGCTCCTCGAGTCGGTTTTCGATCGCGAGCTCAATGACGTCGTCGAGCTTGAGGCCGCCGCGGGCGAGGAACTTGATCCCGTTGTCGGGCATCGCGTTGTGACTGGCGGAAATCATGACGCCCATGTCTGCGGCAAGAAATGAGGTCAAGTAGGCAGCACCTGGGGTCGGTATGACGCCGAGCCGGTGCACGTCCACCCCCGCAGATGCAAGACCCGCGACCACCGCTGCCTCCAGGAATTCTCCTGAAGCGCGGGGATCGCGGGCAACTACTGCTGTGGGTCGCTGGTCGGCGAAAGCTCCAGCTTCGCCGAGCACGTGGGCCGCCGCGACCGCGAGGTCGACGGCTAGTTCGGCAGTCAGATCACGATTCGCGAGTCCGCGAACGCCATCGGTGCCAAAAATACGGCCCACGATGTGATCAGCGCTTGCTGTACTGCGGAGCCTTACGGGCCTTCTTGAGTCCAGCCTTCTTGCGCTCCTTGATGCGCGAGTCGCGCGTCAGGAGTCCGGCCTTCTTGAGCACTGGACGGTTGGCTTCTTCGTCGATCTCGTTGAGGCATCGGGCAACGCCGAGACGCAGGGCGCCGGCCTGTCCGGTCATGCCGCCGCCGGTGACCCGGGCGAGGACATCAAAGCGATCGGCGAGGCCTGCAGTGACGAAGGCTTCCTTGGCAATCTGCTGGTGCAGCTTGTTGGGGAGGTATTCCTCAAGCGGCTTGCCGTTGACGGTCCAGACGCCGGTGCCGGGAACGATGCGCACGCGGGCGATGGCTTCCTTGCGGCGGCCGGTGGCTGCTGCGGGAATGATGGTCGCCGGCTTCAGCGGAGCATCGGCCGAGGGCGCGGTCTCCGAGCTGTAGGCGACGCCTTCGGCGTTGGTCTCGAAATCGACTTCGTCGACGTTTGTGGTGGTGGGCTCAGCCACGGTAATCCTGCTTCTCTTCTTACTGGGAGATCTGCGTGATCTCGAACGGCTGGGGCTTCTGTGCTGCGTGCGGGTGCTCAGGGCCCGAATAGACCTTGAGCTTCTTGATCATCTGACGACCGAGACGGTTCTTGGGGATCATTCCCCACACGGCCTTCTCGATGGCCTTGCGCGCATCCTTTTCAAGCAGATCGCCGAAGGCGATCGACTTGAGTCCACCCGGGAAACCGCTGTGACGGTAGGCGAGCTTGTCCGTGCGCTTGTTACCGGAGAGGGCAACCTTTTCGGCATTGATAACGATGACGAAGTCGCCACCGTCCATGTGGGGCGCATAGGTCGGCTTGTGCTTGCCGCGAAGCAACGTCGCAACCTGGACGGCAAGGCGTCCAAGAACGATGTCTTCGGCATCGATGATGTGCCACTGATGATTGATGTCAGCAGGCTTCGGGCTGTACGTGCGCACGGCGTGACCTTCTCGTTTGTTTGTGGGCTCTTACTTCGTCATTGGCACCGGTATTTCCGCGGGGCACAACGACTACCTAGAGTAACGGGAGAGGCCTTCCCGGGTCAAAACGGGTCGGGTCGGCGTACCCTCTTGTCGGACAGATCAATCATGCGAATAGGTTGATCCAAGCTCGCGTAACCCGTGGGACCCAGCTCGTCACAGGAGAACCAGCGTGACTGAATCACAGCAATCTTTGACCGTCCGTGACAATCGCACCGGCGAAGAGTACGAACTTCCCATTACCGAAGGCACAATCAGCGCCAAGGACCTATCCAAAATCGGCACCGGTGAAGAAAACCCCGGCGTCGCGGTTTATGACCCCGGATTCACCAACACCGCCTCGTGTCGCAGCGCCGTCACCTATATAGATGGCGATAAGGGAATTCTCGAATATCGCGGTTACCCGATCGAACAGCTCGCCGAAAGCGCGACGTTCCTGGAGGTCGCTTATCTGTTGATCTACGGAGAGTTGCCCACTGAGGAGCAGCACGCCAAGTGGGTCCACGAGATCACCTATCACACGTTCGTACACGAAAACCTGCGCTCATTCATGCAGGGATTCCGCTATGACGCCCACCCTATGGGCATGCTCATGTCCTCGATCGGTGCGCTCTCGACGTTCTATCCAGAGGCCCGCAACATCACAGATGACGGCGTCCGCCACGAACAGATCGTCCGGATGATCGCCAAGATGCCGACCCTCGGCGCCTGGTCCTTCCGCCACGCCCAAGGCAAGCCGTATGTCTACCCGGACAACGAGCTTTCCTACACCGAGAACTTCCTCTCGATGCTGTTCAAGATGAGCGAGCAGGAATACAACGCCGACCCGCGCCTGGTCAAGGCTCTCGAAGTGTTGTTCATCCTTCACGCG
>JBDSQP010000291.1:0-2477 GCA_039929755.1 Aeromicrobium sp.
CTCTTCGATCCGGAACGCAGGTCCGGAGACGCCAAGTGCGGCAATGATCTGGCCGTCGGCGCCGAACACAGGAGCGGCGACGCCGTCGAGGCCTTCCTCGAGTTCGCCGCGGGTGATGGCATAGCCACGCTTTCGTACGACCTCAAGTTCGCTGGCGAATGTTGCCGGCTCGGTGATCGTGTTGGGTGTCAGCTTCTCCAACGAACCCTTGGGGAGCGGGAGTGAGCCGAAGGCATACATCACTTTGCCGAGTGCGGAGGTGTGTGGCGGCACGTCGAGTCCCACCCAGTTCATGGCGCCGAGCATGTAAGTGGAGTCGATCTGCGCGACCTGTACGACGGTGTCTCCGCGGGCCACCGCGAGGTTGACAGTTTCGCCGGTTTCATCGGCAAGTCGCTCGAGGCTCGGATTGGCGGCGGCGACGATTGCCTCTACCCGGTCGAACCGGGTGGCGTAGTGGGCGAAAAGCGCCCCACCTCGGAAGGCGCCATCGCGATCGCGTTCGAGCAAACCGTTGCGCTCGAGCCCCTGAAGCAGCCGCGAAGTCGTGGAGCGTGCGAAACCGGTCTGATCGACGATCTTGGTGTACGTCACGGGTCCCTCGGAGCGCACGATCAGCGACAGCAACTCGGCAGCTCGGTCGAGCGACTGGGTGCCACTACTCATTGATCATCCTGCCCCTTCAAATCATGCTGCCAAATCATGTGTCTCGTGCTCTTCCCATTGCTACACGAGTTCCATATGGTGGAACCACATTCCCATAATATGAGGGTAAGATGACATCCGTCGCCGGTCAAGGGCTGCGGCCGAGCAATTACTGTGCACGCGATTCACATGGAGGTTCGATGTTTGAGAACAAGATGCCCCGCTACGAGATCTTGTCCGAGGATGCGATGGCGTCACTCGAAGCGGCCTGGCGGCGACTGATGACCGAGGTCGGTGTCGAGTTCATGCACGACGACGCCCTCAAACTGTTCCGCGAAGCCGGACAAAAGGTCGTCGACAACACCGTCTTCCTCGATCCCGAATGGGTTCTCGAGCAGGTTGCCAAGGCGCCCAAGGAGTTCGACGTCCAGGCCCGCAACCCCGCCAACAACGTCCACATCGGCGGCAACAAGATGGTCTTCAGCGGCGTCTACGGTCCCCCGTTCGTCCGCGAAGGCGCCGTGCGCCGCGACGCGATGATGGACGACTTCCGCAACTTCACCAAGCTTGCCCAGACCTACGACGAGCTCGACTCGGCCGGCGGAATCATCTGCGAGCCCTATGACACTCCGCTCGACTCCCGCCACCTCGACATGACGTATGCGTTGCAGACGTTGACCGACAAGATCTACATGGGCAATGTCGTGTCGGGGGTCAACGCGCGCGACACCATCGCAATGGGCGAGATCCTGTTCGGCGGCCGCGAAGCGATCGAAAAGACTCCGGTGTCGATCTCGCTCATCAACTGCAACTCCCCGCTCAAATGGGACGACCGGATGCTCGAGTCATTGTTCGAGTACTGCGCCGCCGGACAGCCCGTCGTGCTGACACCGTTCATCCTCATGGGTGCGATGTCACCGGTCACGATTCCAGCCGCACTGGTGCAGCAGATCACCGAAGCGTTGTCGGGCATCGCGCTTGCCCAGCTCGTACGCCCCGGCACTCCGGTCATCTTCGGCTCGTTCCTGTCCAACATCGACATGCAGTCCGGATCGCCCTGTTTCGGTACTCCCGAATCGGGCATCGGCCTGCTGTGCACTGGCCAGATCGCGCGCCGCTTCGGCTTGCCCTTCCGTTCCGGTGGCGGCCTGACTTCGGCGCACCAGGTTGACGCCCAGGCAGGCTACGAAGCGCTGATGACCCCGATGCCGACGTTTCTCGCCGGTGCCAACTACGTGATGCACTCCGCGGGCTGGCTCGAAGGCGGCCTCGTCGCAGGCTACGAAAAATTCATCATGGACGTCGAGCTGCTCCAGATGCTGCGAGCCGAATTCACACCACTCGAGATCAACGAGGACACGCTTGCCTTCGGAGCTCACGTCGAGGTCGGCCATGGCGGTCACTTCCTGGGCTCGATGCACACGATGGAACGGTTCCGCACCTGTTTCCATCGTCCCTTCCTCTCGAGTTCAGACAACTTCGACAAGTGGACCCGCAACGGCCAGATGGACACCAACCAGCGCGCCGAGGTCATCTACAAGAAAAAGCTTGAGGAGTACGAAGCGCCGCCGATGGATGCCGCGATCAAGGAAGAGCTCGAGCGCTACGTCATCCGCCGTCGTGCAGAATTGGGCGACTGATCACCTGAAAACCGGTGTAGTGAACCCTTGGTGGGAGTAATATTTGCCGTGATCTCGGACCGTTTCTGGCGTGCCGCGACGGTGACGTCCCCTCGAGTGGTGTAGTTCCGGGCTTGTCTCCGATGAGGTGAGCCATCGTGCGATGGTCAGTGAGAACGCTCTAAGTACTCACGAAAGGACACAAGGCACGAT
>JBDSQP010000292.1:0-4014 GCA_039929755.1 Aeromicrobium sp.
TTACAGGTGGTCCTCGACCGCAGCGGCTCGATGGCAGGCGCCCCGCTGGAGGGCGCGAAAAAGGCGCTCATCGCGCTAGTGCGTCGTCTGGAGCCCACTGACAACTTCGGGCTCGTTACCTTCGACGACTCGGCGCAGGTCGTCGTTCCCGCTGGTCCGCTCACCGACAAGGAGTCGGCCATTCACCTTATCGAGGGAGTCCGCTCGGGAGGTTCGACAGACCTTTCGGCCGGCTACTTGCGCGGCTTGCGCGAGATCCGCAGGGTCGCCGCGGCAGGTGGCACCGTCCTGATCGTCTCCGACGGTCACGTCAATGCCGGTATCCAGGCGGTCGACGAATTCGCCTCGATCACTGCGAAGTCCTATGGAGAGGGCATCGTGACCTCAACGCTCGGCTATGGGCAGGGCTATGACGAGACGCTGCTTTCAGCGATCGCGCGCTCGGGGTCGGGCAACCACGTGTTTGCAGGCAACCCCGACGCGGCCGGAGCGGCGATCGCAGGCGAAGTAGAGGGTCTGCTCAGCAAGGTGGTGCAGGCAGTCTCACTGATGGTGAATTTCGAGCCTTCCGTGGAGTTCCTCAGGCTCTACAACGACCTCCCTGCTCAGCAGATCGGCGCCGGCGGAGTCATGATCGAGTTGGGAGATCTCTATAGCGAGGAGACACGGAAGGTCCTACTCAAGTTCAAGGTGCCGGCCATGGCAGGGCTCGGGCTCGCGAAGATCGCGACCCTGGAGTTGGCGTACGTCGAGTTGCCAGGACTGATCGAGCACGTGGCATCGCTGCCGATCAGTGTCAACGTCGTGCCCGGAGACGAGGCGGCCGGTCGAGTTCCTCACCCGACGGTCGAGTCCGAGGTCCTCTTCCAGGAGGCGCAGGATGTGAAGAGGCAGGCATCGGAGGCATTCGAGCGCGGCGACCTGGAGTCCGGCAAGCGTCTGCTCGGGGAGACCAAGACACATCTGGCGAAATCGCTGGGGGTCGCCCCCGAAGGGCTCAAGGAAGAGATCCGGGCCGAACTCGACGAGGTCGACCAGATGGACGTCATGACCTACGAGGTCGGATCGGCTCTCATGTCGAAGATGAGCCGCGAGTCGTATCACCGCGGTAGCCGTAAGCGGGGACGCGCGGCTCGTCCCGAGACCGAGGAAGAGAACTGATGAACGACGCCAAGCGCGACCGAGCCATCGTCGCGATGGCCAAGACCGGCATGACCTACGCGGAGATCGGCGGCACCTTCGGCGTGACCCGCGAGCGCATTCGCCAGATCCTCAAGAAGTCCGGCATCACTGGTTCAACCACTCGAGCCGCTCGGGCTGCGGCTAAGCAGGAAGCGCGCGTGGCTGACCGCGAGCGTGTCTTGGACTGGGCGAGGCACAACCCTGGGCTTGGGGTCCGCGACGCCGAGGACGCACTCGGACTCGAGGACGGCCGCGTCTGCGAGGCACTCGGTTCTGACGTATCTCGTATCTTCGTTCGGCAGAGACCGACTGCATCGGTTCGCTACTCCGACGAGGTGATTGTCGAGACGTTGCGCGACGCTTCGATCGTGCAGGGCGACCCAATGAGCAAGATGGCGTATGACGAGTACGTCGAGGCGTTCGGAGGTCCGAGCGGAGTCTTGGTGTCCAAGCGCTTCGGAACTTGGAAGGGCGCGTGCATAGCGGCCGGACTCGGAGTAAGTGCGCTTCCGGGCAACCGCAATCGGCGTTGGGGACAGGGCCAGTTGGTCGACGTGCTCATCGACTACTTCAACTCGACCAGTGCCCGCGGGACCTTCGACGACTACAACCGCTGGGCCCACGAGGAGATAGGCCGGCCGAGCGCTCCGACTGTCCGGAACCGGTTCGGCTCGTGGACTGCGGCCAAGCGTGCTGCACTCGCGGCCGGCGCTGCCGCGATCGCAGCATGACACCAACGACGAAGGCAACGTTCGTGCACAACGAATACGTCCGTGAACACGTCGACGGCGATGGCGTGTCGACCTGATTCAGCACCTCTGAACTCATGTCTCTGCCAGTCTGTCCAAACGTCCAATCGAGAAAGGAGGGAACGCTCGTGTTTCTACACAACGGCAATCTGCACTGGAGCGCGTCAGACCTCACCGCCGCAGCGGAATGCGAGTACGGCATCCTCCGCACCCTCGACTACAAGCTCGGCTGGGCCGAGCAGATCGAGTTCAACGAAGACCTGCTGCAGCAACACATTGCGCGCCTCGGTGACCGCCACGAGGCGGAACTCCTCGATGAGTTGCAAGGCAACCGTGATGTGATTGTCCTCGACCACCTCAATCCGCCCTACACGATGGCGGCACTGGAGGCCGTTGGTGACGCTACCTTGAAGGCGTTCATGGCGGAGCCGGAAGTCGTCTACCAGGCAGCGTTCTTCGACAGTGAGTTCTTCGGGTACGCCGATTTTGTCGAGCGGGCCGACGACGGCTGGCTGATATGCGACGCGAAGCTCGCTCGACAGGCAAAGCCGAAGGCGCTCATCCAACTCGGTGCGTACGCCGAGCAGATACGCAAGATGGGGCTTCCGCTCTCGTCGACCGTCTCCCTTCTGCTGGGCAACGGGGAGCGAGCCGACTTCCGCATTGCGGATGTTATCCCGGCATTCCTGGAACGCCGCGATCGACTTCGCTCGATGTTCGCCGCACACCGCTCCGCGGGCGTCCCGGTGGTCTGGAGTGATGACTCCGTAATTGCGTGCGGCAAGTGTGTTGAATGCAAGCACGCTGCGGCGCAGGTCAATGACCTGATTCTCGTCGCCGGACTCCGGATGGAGCAGCGTCGCAAACTGAGGGCCGCTGGAATCACCACACTCGCCGAACTCGCTGAAGCCACTCACAAGCCTGACGGAATGGCGCAGGCGACCTTCGAGAAGCTCCACGCGCAGTCGGCACTCCAGTGGAAGCAGATGCAGGCAGGTGAGGGCGCGCCCGTGGAACACGAGCTCGTCCCTACCGCGGCCACGACCCTGGCGCTCCTTCCAGGCCCGTCTGCAGGAGACCTGTTCTTCGACTTCGAGGGCGACCCGCTCTACGACGAGGGGGATCTCTCGCGCACGGGCCTCGAATACCTGTGGGGAGTCATGGGCACAAACGCGAAGTACTTCCCACTGTGGGCGCACAATTCGTCAGAGGAACGCAACGCCTTCGTCAAGTTCATCGACTTCGTTACCGAGCGCCGCGGCAACTACCCGGACATGCACATTTATCACTACGCGCCCTACGAGACGACGGTGCTCAAGCGGCTGGCGATGCGCTACCAGACCAAGGAGAAGGAACTTGACGACCTTCTCCGCTCGGAGGTCTTCGTCGATCTGTACGCGACGGTGCGCGGCTCAGTCCGCGTATCCGCACCCTCTTACAGCATCAAGAAGCTCGAACCGCTGTACATGGGTGACGAACTCCGTTCGGGCGAAGACGACGCGGTCGCCGATGGCGGTGCATCCGTCGTGGCCTACCACGAATACCGCACGATGCGAGGGTCCGAGCCGGAAGCCGCGGCCGCCCGGCTCGCGGCATTGGAGGACTACAACACGTACGACTGCCTCTCAACCCTTCGACTTCGCGACTGGCTGCTCGAACGCGCCGAGGAAGCTGGGGTTCGGGACCAGATTGTCTCGAGGACTAAGGATGTTCAGGGCGAGGAGCTTTCTGAGCAGGACCCGGTCTTCGTTGAACTCATGGCCAAGTCCGGGCCGACCCAACCCGCGAAGCGTTCGGCCGAGGAACAGGCGTTCGCCATGCTGGCCACAGCGATTGACTACTACCGTCGCGAGCGCAAACAGTTCTGGTGGGACCATTTCGAACGCCTCCAACACCCTGTCGACGAGTGGTCGGACACCCGCGACGTGTTCACAGTCGAATCCGCCGAGGTCCTCCAGAACTGGACTGTCCCCGACGGGCGCTCCACGAACGCACGCAGAGTTGTGCGTCTCGTCGGCGACTGGGCGCCCGGCAGCAAGACGGGTTCCGGGGCGCAGGTGATCTACGCAAGCCCGAACCCATC
>JBDSQP010000293.1:0-2260 GCA_039929755.1 Aeromicrobium sp.
CCGGTGGCGGCTCGATCTACATCTCAGTCTTTTGGTGGATCGGCGTGACCGCAGTCGCGACCTGGGTGCTGTTACGTACGCGCGCCGGCAACTGGATCTTCGCGGTCGGCGGCGCTCAGACCTCGGCACGACAGGTCGGTGTCCCCGTCTTCAAGACGAAGGTCGGCCTCTTCATGACCACTTCGGCGGCCGGTTGGCTCGTCGGCATGATCTCCCTTTTCCGTACGTCCACTGTCGGCAGTAACACCGGCGTCGGGCAGGAATTCATCTACATCATCTGCGCCGTCGTGGGTGGATGCCTCCTCACCGGCGGCTACGGCTCGGCGATCGGGGCTGCATTCGGCGCCCTCATCTACGGGATGACCTACCAAGGCATCGTGTATGCCCAGTGGGACAGCAACTGGCTCAAGACCTTCCTCGGCGTCATGCTGTTGGGATCGGTCTTCCTCAACAACTGGGTACGCGAACGAGCGGAGACATCACGATGACCGAAACACTGGAAACCAATCTGCCGCACCACGAACTGATCGTCGCCGTGCGCGATATCGGCAAGCGCTACGGAAACATCATCGCGCTCAGCGAAGTAACCACCGAGGTGAAATCCGGAGAAGTCACCTGCGTTCTCGGCGACAACGGCGCTGGCAAGTCGACCTTGATCAAGATCCTCGCCGGTGCGCACGCGCATACCGAGGGCGAATTGCTGATCGACGGCGAGCTGACAACGTTCAGCAATCCGCGCGAAGCACTCGGAGCCGGCATCGCGACCGTCTACCAGGACCTTGCCGTGGTGCCGTTGATGCCGGTCTGGCGCAACTTCTTCCTCGGTTCGGAACCGTCGATCGGCTGGGGCCCGTTCAAACGCATGAACATCCCGTTCATGAAGGAGACGGCCAAGAAAGAGCTGGCCGCGATGGGCATCGATCTGCGCGACGTCGACCAGCCCATCGGGACGCTCTCCGGCGGTGAACGCCAATGTGTCGCGATCGCTCGCGCGGTTTACTTCGGGGCCCGGGTCCTCATCCTCGATGAGCCCACTGCTGCCCTGGGCGTAAAGCAGTCGGGCATCGTTCTCAAGTACATTGCCAAGGCTCGTGAACGTGGGCTCGGAGTCGTCTTCATCACGCACAATCCGCACCATGCGTTCCCCGTCGGTGATCGCTTCATGTTGCTCCGTCGCGGCAAGAGCATCGGCAACTTCCCCAAGGCGGAGATGACGTTGGACGAGCTGACGGCACTGATGGCCGGCAGCGCCGAACTCGAGGCTCTGAGCCACGAGCTCGAGCGTTCCCTCGGCCCTGATTCCGAGCTCGCCAAGGAATTGAAGGCAGAGCTCGAAGCGTGAACGAATCCTCAGATGTGCGTGAACTCCGCGTCGGCATAGTCGGCCTCGGCTGGATGGGCCAGGTGCACGCACGTGCAATGAGTCGGCTCACTCAGCACTACGTCGACGTGCCGATGCGGCCTCGGCTGGTCGCGGTTGCCGACACGGCAACCGATGACCGTCTCCAGCGCGCCGTCAGCGCCTACGGAATCGAGCACCTGCTGTCCGATTGGCGTGAGCTCGTGGTTCGCAAAGACGTCGACTTGGTATGCGTGACCGGACCGAACTTCATCCATCGTGATGTTGCGGTGGCGGCAGCCGAAGCCGGCAAGCACCTTTGGGTTGAAAAGCCTGCGGGACGCAACTCGGCGGAAACCCGGGAAATTGCCCAGGCAGTCGACGCCGCGGGTGTCCAGTCGGCAGCGGGATTCAACTATCGCAATGCGCCGGCCGTCGAGTACGCCCGAGAGCTCGTCGCTTCAGGACGCCTAGGCAGGGTCAACCACGTGTCCATCAAGTTCCTCGCCGACTATGCGGCGCATCCGCAGGGAGCGTTGTCATGGCGATTCCTCAACGAGTTCTCCGGAAGCGGCGTTCTCGGCGACTTGGTCAGCCATGCGGCTGACCTCGGTCGATATGTCGTGGGGGAGATATCCGAACTCGTGGTCGACGATGCGCGATTCATCCCGCAGCGACCGGAAGCCGTCGGAGCCGCCTCACACTTCTCACGTGGGGGCGGCGGCCCATTGCTCGAGGTGGAGAACGAGGACTATGTCGCAGCTCTCCTCCGATTCGAAAACGGCGCCCGTGGCACCCTCGAATCCAGTCGCGCCGACGTCGGTGAGCAATGCTCGTACGGCATACACATACATGGCGAAACGGGTTCCCTGTTTTGGGATTTCCGTCGGATGGGTGAGCTCCAGGTTTGCCTTGATCAGG
>JBDSQP010000294.1:0-7424 GCA_039929755.1 Aeromicrobium sp.
TTGCTCAACTCGACTTCACGTGCGGCATCGAGGAGCGGCGTGCGGGCGATTTCAGCGAGGTACATGCCGACGCTGTCTTTGCCTTCGGTTTGCTTCATCGTGGTTGCCATGTGTCACCCATCCCGGACTAGTTCTGTAATAGGTCAACGCATCGGGGCAGACGGAGATTCCGCTCTCAGTAACTTCTTAATAACGGGTCTTGGTTGGGTCAATTCTTGCCGGCCGTGTCGACGATCCAGGCGAGTTCCCAGGCGCGTTCGTGCCACGAGGCATAGCGTCCGCTCACGCCGCCGTGGCCGGCGTTCATTTCGGTCTTGAGCAGCACCGGAGCGTCGCCGGACTTGGTAGTTCGGAGTTTGGCGACCCATTTGGCCGGCTCGACATAGAGGACGCGAGTGTCGTTGAGGCTCGTGATCGCGAGGATTGCCGGATAGTCGTGGGCGCCCACATTTTCGTAGGGCGAATAGGACTTCATGTAGGCATAGACCTCGGGATCGTCGAGGGGGTTGCCCCATTCGTCCCATTCGATGACAGTCAGTGGCAACGAAGGATCGAGTATGGATGTCAGGGCGTCGACGAACGGCACATTGGCGACTATGCCCTTGAACGCATCGGGCGCAAGGTTGGCGACTGCGCCCATGAGCAGGCCGCCGGCACTTCCGCCTTCGGCAATGAGCCGGTCGGTCGAGGTCCACCCTTCGGTCACGAGTTGCTCGGCGCAGGCGATGAAGTCGCTGAAGGTGTTGCGCTTGTTGAGCATCTTTCCGTCGTCATACCAATGGCGGCCCATTTCGCCGCCTCCGCGTACGTGGGCTACCGCGTAGACGAAGCCCCTGTCGAGCAAGGAGAGCCTTGCGATGCTGAAACTCGGATCCATACTCGCTTCGTAGGAGCCATAGCCGTAGATCAGGGCCGGGGCCGTGCCGTCGCGAGGCGTGTCCTTGCGGCAGACAATCGACAACGGAACGCGAGCGCCGTCCGGTGCGGTTGCCCAGGACCGTTGTTGCTCGTAGTCGGCGGGGTTGAAATCTCCGAGTACAACAGCTTGTTTGCGTACGAGGAGCTCACCGGTTTCGACGACGTAGTCATAGACAGTTCCCGGCGTGACAAAGGAGCCATAGCCCAGACGGACGAGGGGTTGGTCCCATTCGGCATTGCCCCCGACGCCGCTGGTAAAGAGTTCCTCACCGAAATCGATCTCGGTCATTGGCTCGAGTCCGCCTTCGGTGAGGCGAATGATGCCGATCCGAGCCAAAGCATCCCGTCGGAACGAAACCATCAATTGTCTGGCAAAGACGTCGATATCTTCGAGACGTGTGTCCTGGCTGCCCGGAATAAGGACAGTGCGTGCTGAGGGGTCTCCGACGGGCACCGAGATGAGCTCAAAGTTCGGGGATCCGTCATTGTGCAGGATGACGAACACGTCCTCGCCAGCCACGACGGCGTGTTCGAGGGAGTATTCGACGCCGTCGACGCGTGGGAGCACGACCTGGAATTCGCCCTCGGGGTCGTCGGCGTCGAGCACCCTTACTTCGGAGGTGATCTTGGAGGAGACACCGATGACCAGGTATTTGTCCGAATGCGTGGTGCCGACACCGGCGAAGAACCGTTCGTCGGTCTCTTCGTAGACGAGTACGTCAGCGTCGCGGCTGCCGACGGCGTGGCGCCAGATCCGGTGAGGACGCCAGGCGTCGTCGACGGTGGAATAGAAGAGATGGCTACCGCTCAGGGACCAGGTGGCTCCGCCACTCGCGCCGGTGATTTCGTCGCCGAGGAGCTCGCCGGTGTTGAGGTCCTTGACTCGGATCGTGTAGCGCTCGTCCCCCTTGGTGTCGACCGAATACGCGAGCCAGTTGCCATTGACACTGAGGCTGAACGCGCCGAGGGAGAAGAACTCGTGGCCTTCGGCCTCAACGTTGGAGTCGAGCAGGATCTCCTCGCCGGGTATTTCGGCCTTGGCATCGAGTGTCGGGGGAGTCCAGTCGTCAATGTCCTCGATCGGGCACCGACAGCGCAGTCCGTACTGCTTGCCTTCGACGGTGCGCGAGTAGTACCACCATTTGCCATAGCGCGATGGAACCGAGAGGTCGGTCTCCTCGGTACGGTTCTTGATCTCGTCGAAGATCTGCTGGCGAAGTCCGGCGAGGTGATTTGTCTGCTCTTCGGCGTAGGCGTTCTCGGCCTCGAGGTAGGCGAGGGTCTCTGGGGATTCCTTGTCGCGAAGCCATTCGTAGTCGTCAATGACCTCATCACCGTGATGGCGGCGAACGAAGGGCACTTTCGGGGCGACGGGGGGCAAACTCATGGCTCGACCGTACCTGCGTGCCCAACACTCAGCGCAGGGTCGTCGGCGCTGAACGTATGAACGGGTCCTGGCGGAGTGTGTCGAGTCTCGAATCGGACAGTCACCCGGCCGAGGCCGGCACCCCAAACCCACCCCGGACCGTGCTCGTCGTGCGTGACGTCCATACCGGGATACCAGCGAATAGGACTGTGGGAGAGGTCGCTTTGGGGCTCGTCTTCGATCTCTTCGACCGCGTCGTGATCTGTGAAGAGATCGTCCTGGACCCAGTCCGCGAGGCCGGAAACGCCGACTCCCAAGAGACGCAGGCCGTCGGAGACGTCGGTCTGGGCCAACAAACTCTTAGCCGTCGAGGACAGGGTGGAGGCGCTGTCGGTCGGACCGACAAGCGTCGCGGACTTCGTATGAGTCTCGAAATCGTGATGACGGATCTTGATAGTGACCGTTCGCCCGGACAATCCGGCCTTCTGAAGCCGTTCGGCGACTTTGCGTGCCATCCGGTCGATAATGATTTCGAGGTAGGGCCGATCCGAGATGTCGTTCTCGAAGGTGTCCTCTACGCTCACGGATTTGGTTTCGCGATAGGGGACCACCGGGCGATCGTCCATCGCGCGCGACAGGCGCCAAAGCGATTGGCCCGAAGAGTTGCCGAGTATGCGGATGAGCTCGTCCTCGCTGGGAACACGAAGGTCTTCGACGGTCTGTATGCCGACCCGGCGCAGCCGTTCAGCGGTCGCGGGCCCGACCCCGGGGATCGCGGTCGCCTGCATCGGCCCGAGGATTTCCGCCTCGGTGCCCGGCTGAATGACGAAGATGCCGTGCGGCTTGTTGACTTCGCTTGCGATCTTGGCCATCAGCTTGGATGACGCGACGCCTATCGATGCGGTCAGGCCGCCGGTGCGCTCGGTGATGTCGGCCTGAAGAGTTTCGACGAACTCCAGCACCTTTTCCGGCTCGAAGTCCGGGCTGTCGGCCAGGTCTACGAAGGCTTCATCGAGGGACAATGGTTCGACGAGCTCAGTGATCTCGCGTAGTCGTGCCATGACGATTCGGCTTGCTTCGCGGTAGGCATCGAAACGTCCGCCGAGGAACGCCGCATGAGGACAGCGTGCCCGGGCCTCAGCGGTACGCATGGCCGATCGAACCCCGCGGAGGCGTGCTTCGTAAGAAGCCGTCGCGACCACTCCGCGTGGTCCTATGCCGCCGACGATGACCGGCTTGCCCAGAAGAGAAGGTTTGTCGCGCTGCTCGACAGAGGCGAAGAAGGCATCGAGGTCCAGGTGCATGATCGATGCAGTGGATCGCATTCCACCATCTTGTCGTGCGGGTCTGACACTGCGGACAGCGGCCAATGTTCACAGGCCGGGAGATGTGAGCAACTGTGCACAGGTTCGGTCGGCGCGGCAGACCGCGCGTCCTTCGATGGCCACCGTGGTGAGATGACCGAATCCCGAACCGCCTTCACGGCCCACAACGTGCCCGATCTCCTCGACCTCCTTCCAGCCTTGTTCGGTTTCAGCCCGGAGCAATCGTTCATCGCCATTGCCACGTACGGGGCAAGGCGTCGGTTCGGCTTCAGGTTGCGAATGGACATGCCGCCGCTCGACCAGGTCGTCGCGGCCGCCGCTCAGATCGCGAACTATTTGCGCCTACAGGACGCCGATGGCGTGATTCTTGTGGCTGTCACTGACCATGAGACGGTTGCCGACACCCTGATGGAAGCCGTGAGGGACGAGCTCCGCGGATTGCCGGTGCACGATGCCGTGCGCACCGACGGCGCCACGTATTGGGTCTATGGTCCCGATGGTCCGGGGGAGGGGCGCGCATACGTCGGCCGGTGCAGTCCGGCCGTGGTTGGGGCGATCGTCAATGGGATGCAGATCCTTCCAAATAGGCAGGCCCTCGTCGATCGCTTCGCTCCAGTGGTGGGGATTCGAAAGGTCCAGATGGAGATTGCAACGGAGAAGGCTCTTGATCGCGCCCTGATGGAGCTTCCCAAGGACTCTGACACCAACCTCGCGGAGGTCGGTCTGGCAACTGTCGACCCGATTCTCCGTCGGCAAGCAGGTGGAGCAACATTGAGCGACGACGATCGCGCATCCTTGGCAATTTGGGTGTCTTCGATCGGTGTTCGCGATGAGTTGTGGAGCCGGATGACGCGCGCCAACGCCAACGACATGCTCGAGCTGTGGATTGACATCTCCCGGTCTGTCGTCGACCCATTCGAGGCGCCCGTCCTGTGCTTGGCCGCGTTCGCAGCCTGGCTCGGCGGCGACGGAGCTCAGGCGTTGATCGCCGCGGAGCGGGCCCTCGAATTCGAGCCGGGCTACTCGATGGCCCTGCTCATCCTGCGAATCCTGGACGGCGGCCTTTCGCCCCAACATTGGGACGGATTCGACGCTGGTTGGCCAATGACCTCGTAGGCTGTCGGCATGGGACAGGACGTCGACGCACGAACGTTCACGCGGGAAGACCGCACGGCATATCGCACCAAAGTACGAAGGTGCCTGGATGTGTTTGCGCGGATGCTGAGCGAATACGACTTCTCGGTCCCTCATCCTCAAGTTGGTATCGAGATCGAATTCAACCTCATCGACGCCGATGCAAATCCTGCGATGAAGAACGCCGAAGCGCTCGAGGCCATCGCTGATCCGGCGTTCCAGACCGAGCTCGGCCAGTTCAACATCGAAATCAATGTCCCGCCGAGTCGCCTGGACGGCGAAGGTCTGGCAATCCTCGAGGAGACCGTTCGAGCCGATCTCAACGGTGCCCAGGGCAAGGCCAGCGAGGTTGGCGCCAACCTGCTCATGATCGGCATCCTTCCCACTCTCCGGGACGTCCACATGACGGGGGAGTCGATTTCGGCCAACCCGCGCTACACGCTTCTCTCCGAGCAAATCCTCAACGCCCGGGGCGAGGACATCGAGATCGTGATAGACGGCGTCGACCGACTCGAAACTACCGCCGACACGATCGTTCCGGAGGCGGCGTGCACCAGCACTCAGCTGCATCTGCAGGTCGAGCCCGATGACTTCGCCCCGGCCTGGAACGCTTCGCAGGCGATCGCCGGAGTTCAGTTGGCGATCGGTGCGAATTCGCCGTTCTTACTTGGAAAGCAGTTGTGGCATGAGACCCGTATCGCGCTGTTCGAGCAAGCCACCGACACCCGCAGCGACGAGCTCAAGACCCAGGGTGTCCGTCCACGAGTCTGGTTTGGCGAGCGGTGGATCACCTCGGTGTTCGATCTGTTCGAGGAGAACGTGCGCTATTTCCCGTCGCTTCTGCCTATCGTCGATGACCAAGACCCGCTGATCGAGTTCAACGCTGGCCGCGTGCCCAACCTCTCGGAGCTGCGATTGCACAACGGCACGGTCTATCGCTGGAACCGGCCGATCTACGATGTGGCCGACAACCGTCCGCACCTTCGAGTTGAAAATCGTGTGCTTCCGGCGGGGCCCAGCGTCGTCGACACGATGGCCAACGCGGCGTTCTACTTCGGCGTTGTCAAGTCACTGTCGCAGAGCGACCGCCCCGTCTGGTCCCAATTGTCGTTCAAAGCGGCTGAAGAAAACTTTCACCTCGCGGCGCGCAACGGCATCGAGTCAGACCTGTACTGGCCCTCCGTCGGGACCGTGCCGGCGCGGGAGCTCGTTCTTCGCAACCTTTTGCCGCTCGCTCATGCGGGCCTCGAGCAGTGCGGCGTCGCGACCCCGATCAAGGACACCTTGCTGGGCGTCATCGAGCAGCGATGCATTACAGGACGCAATGGTGCGACCTGGCTGATCGGGGAATTCGAAAGACAATCGAAGACCAACCCTGACCGCGAGCGGGCGATGCGTGCCACGACGGTGCGCTACGACGAGTACATGCATGGCAACGCACCCGTTCATACGTGGCCCGAAGGCTGACGCCGACACGCGAACAAAAGAGTGCCCTGGCCGCCACGGAGTTGGACCGGCGTGGCACACTTGGAGAAACTGCGGTTGACCACAGGCCTGGTTTGCTGCGCCCTAACTCTGGTTTTGCGAGGTTTTCTGTGTCGGTTGTACCTGCCGCAGGCTCACGTCTCAGGGCCGCTGTCACCAAACGACTCACCGGTGCAAAAACCGAGGAAGCCAATAAGGCCAAGAGTTCTGGGCCAACCAAGAGCGAGCCGTCAAAGGCTCCGAAAAGCAACACCGGGGCGGCGAAGAAGACTGTGACACGCGAGAGTTCCAAGAGCACGACTGCAAAGAAAGTACCAACCAAAACTGCACCAGCGAAAAAGGTCGCGGCCCCGAAGGTAACGGCGACCAAGACTTCGGCCCGCAAGGCTGTTGCGACCAAGGCTCCGGCCACCAAGAAGACGAGTGCCGCGAAGACGGTCGCCACCAAAGTTGCGCCTGCCGCAGCCGCCTCTGCCCCTACCAAGAAGACAGCGACAAAAAAGACAACCGTGACGAAGACTGCTGAAACTGCCTCGAAGACCACTGCCCCCGCCAAGAAGACCGCTGCTGCCTCTGCTGAGGTGACTTCCGTAGCCCCAGCCAAGAAGGCCCCAGCAAAGAGCGCCGCCGCCAAGACCGCCGCTGCCAAGTCGGCTACGGCAAAAAAGATTGCTGCCAACAAGGCCGCGGCGTCCAACGCTGATGAGCCGGCGACCGTCGCTCTGGTCGATGCCTCCGGCAAGAAGATCCTTCCCGACATTCCGGACGAAGAGTTCGAAGTCGCCGTCGCGACCGATCCCACGCTCAAGGAAGACGAGAAGTCCGGCTTCACGCTGTCTGCCGCCGATGAGAGCGATGAGCCTGTCCAGCAGGTCATGGTTGCCGGCGCGACGGCTGACCCGGTCAAGGACTACCTCAAGCAGATCGGCAAGGTCTCGCTGTTGACCGCCGGTCAAGAGGTCGAACTTGCCAAGCGCATCGAAGCGGGCCTGTTCGCAGAGGAAAAGGTCGCCAAGGGCGGTCGCCTTTCACCCAAGCTTTCAGAAGAGCTCGACTGGATTCGCGAAGACGGACGTCGCGCCAAGAACCACCTGCTCGAGGCCAACCTTCGACTCGTCGTCTCGCTGGCCAAGCGCTACACCGGTCGCGGAATGCTCTTCCTCGACCTGATCCAGGAGGGCAACCTCGGCCTGATC
>JBDSQP010000295.1:0-2622 GCA_039929755.1 Aeromicrobium sp.
CGCCACAGCGTTGGCGAGTTCTGGCCGCGACAGGGCACTCAGATTGCGGTGGATGTCGATCCGATCACGAATCGGTCCCGAGATCCGATCGTTGTAGCGGTGCCGCATGAGCGGGGTGCACCGACAAGCATTGGAAACGGCACTGCTCAGCCCGCACGGGCACGGGTTGGCAGCCAACACGAGCTGAAACTGGGCAGGGTAGGCCACCGTCTGCGCCGCCCTCGACACCACGACCCGACCGCTCTCAAGAGGTTGGCGCAAGGCGTCGAGGACATTGGAGGCGAATTCGGGAGCTTCGTCGAGAAACAGCACACCGTGATGTGCAAGCGACATTGCGCCCGGCCTGATCGTCCGGCTTCCGCCGCCGACGATCGACACAGCACTTGCCGTGTGGTGTGGGTCGAGAAAAGGAGGTCGCGTCAGCATCGGCGAGTCTGCGCTCAAGACTCCGGCCACCGAATGAACAGCACTGGTTGCGATCGATTGTTTGTAAGTCAGATCAGGGAGGAGTCCGGGTAATCGTTGCGCCAGCATGGTCTTGCCGATGCCGGGCGGGCCGACCATCGCAACATGATGTCCGCCCGCAGCCGCCACGACGATCGAAAGACGCGCTTCATCCTGACCGGCAATGTCAGCGAGATCGAGGCCTGAAAGTCGTTCGCTCCCGGTCCAATTCAGGGCATACGGCTGATCGAGGGGCGGCACCGGCGGATCGACGGGCTCGTCGTCGCCGAGAAACATCGCGACGACCTGACGAAGAGATCGGAGGCCGACTACCGTGATTCCTTCGACAAGCTCGGCCTCGGGGACGTTGACTTCGGGTACATAGATGCGGGTGAACCCGGCCTCAACGGCCGCGAGGGTCGCCGGCAACACGCCTCGGATTGCGCGAAGCCGGCCGTCGAGTGCCAACTCACCGAGAAAAGCTACGTTCTGCAGCGGCTCGATCGGTATGACTCCTTTGGCTGCGAACACGGCCAACGCGATCGCGAGGTCGTAGTGGGATCCCGATTTGGGCAGGGTCGAGGGCGCGAGGTTGATGGTGACCCTCTGATCGGGCCACGTTGTGCCGGAGTTGACCACCGCCGACCGGCAACGGTCACGAGCCTCATTGACAGTCGCGTCGGGCAACCCCACCACGACCGTTGCCGGCATACCGTTCGAGATGTCGACTTCGATCTCGATCGCGCGACCGCTCAAACCGTCAAGCGTCACCGACCGGGTGGCGGCCGGCATCAAGCAACCCCGGCGACGCGCTCGACGCAGGGTGCTCCGCGGCCCGGGACGAGGACCGAGACCACGTCGATTCGGACGCTCGGAGGACTGACGTCGTGGTCCTCAAGCCAATATTGGGCCAGCCGGCGAAGTCGCGACGCCTTTTGGCCGGTGATCGCCTCGAATGGACTTCCATGGGTCACACTCGTCCGGGTCTTGACCTCGCATATGACAAGTGTCGAGCCGTCTCGCGCAACTATGTCGATCTCGCCGAACTTGCATCGATAGTTGCGCTGCAGCACCACCATCCCCAGGGATTCGAGGTGGGTGGCCGCGAGGTTTTCACCATATTGGCCAAGAGCCATGTTGCGCGCATACGTCATATGAGCACCGTGGCGCGGAGCGAGGCTGCCCGTCGACCCTTCGTTTCTCTGCTGTGAACAAGCCGAGCAGCAATCCGCCCTGTGCATGTCACCAGTTGTCAGGACGGTTGGTAGCAACAGCTCGGATCTTCGGCGAGTGGATCCCCCGTTTGGGCAAAGGCATGGGAACGCGAGCCTCCGCAGACGGTCCTGAACTCGCACCTGCCACACCTGCCGCCCAAGGCGTCTGCGTCGCGCAGGGCTTGCAAAAGCGGAGAGTTGCGGTAGATCTCGGGGAACGATTGTTCGCGTACGGAGCCGACGGCAACAGGCAGGAACCCACTGGGATAGACAATTCCCAGGTGGTCCACGAAGGCGAAGCCGCGACCGGAATTGACATCAATCGGTGCCCGAGGGTGGCGCCTTTTCGGTTCCTGCCCGGCGAGCAGGTCCTCGGTGTCATGCCGCAACTGGGACCGAAGCAGTCCAAGGGGAAATATGTCGTCGAGTGCATCCACATCGGCTCGTTGGATGGCGATCCGCCGATAATGCGGCGCCTCGGTTGCCTTGATCGCCACGAACGCCGAGACGTCATGCAGCCAGTGCAGGACCTCCTCCTCCTCGTCCGCCGTAAGAGGTTCGAGGAGCTCACCACGGCCTGTCGGGACAAGGAAGAACACACTCCACAAGGAGGTGCCCAAATCCAGAACAGTCTTCAGGATTTGGGGCAACTCGTGCACATTGCTTCGTGTGACTGTGGTGTTTATCTGCAGGCGATAGCCGACGGAGCGAACCAGGCCCGCGGCATCCATCGTGTCATCAAAGACTCCGTCGACGCCCCGGAAAGCGTCATGGGTTTTGGCAGAAGACCCGTCCAGGGACAACGAGATTGCCTTAGCTCCTGCGTCGTACAGCTCGACAAGGACCTCTCGGGTGAGACGATCCGTCACGGAGGGCGACAGTGCAACGCTGAGTCCGAGCTTGCTGCCATGCGCGACAAGCTCAGGCAGGTCCGCTCTCTCGAAGGGGTCGCCGCCAGTGAGGA
>JBDSQP010000296.1:0-17636 GCA_039929755.1 Aeromicrobium sp.
GCCGGTGACTGGTGCGTGAAATCCACTGCCATTGACGGGGTCCGGCTCGGCTACCGGGTGACGGTGCCGCTGGCGCTGACCCGATTCGTCGAGCTCGAACCCGGTGACACCGAGCAGGCCATCGCGCAGATGCGGGACGCCGGGGTCACACTCATCGACTGATTACGACCGGTGGAACGGACCGGGGATCTCCCCGGAACCCCGCTCGATCAACCGAACGGGAACCACCACGTCTTTGGTGGGTACCGTCCCGTCGAGCCAGCTGAAGATCTGCTCGGCGGCGAGCCGGCCGATCGTCTCCGGGTTCTGGTCGATGACGGTCAAGGGTGGCTCCACCACGGTGGCCAGATCGAGATCGTCGAACCCGACGACCGCGATCTTCCGCAGCGCCGTGCGCCGCCGGAGGGCGGACAGCACGCCGACGGCGGCGAGGTTGTTGCCCGCGAACACCGCCGTAGGCGGGTCGGCCAGATCGAGCATCGCCGACATCGCCGCACCGGCCCGATCGGCATCGGCAGTGCCTCGCCACTGGAGGTCCTGGTCGGCCGCCAGCCCGGCCTCATGCAGGGCGCGGGTGTACCCGCGTTGACGCTCGTCAGCCGTGTACAGACCGGGGCGGTCACCGAGGAAGGCGATCCTCCGGTGACCGTGTCCGATCAGGTGCGCGGTGGCGTCGTGGGCGCCCTTGCTGTTCGCGACCCGGACCGTCGGGCAGGCTAGCCGGCGGGGTGGCCGGTCGACGAAAACGATGGGCACCCCCCGCTCTAGTTCGGGTTGCAGGAATTCATGGTCCCGCCGCGAGGACATGATCAGCAAGCCGTCCACGGCCCGCGCCAGCAGTCGATGGACCAGGTATTCCTCGCGGTCCGGGTCGGCGCCGGTGCTGACCGCGAGGACCAGGCTGCCCTGCGCGCTGGCCACCCGTTCGATGGATCGGTTCAGGACGGCAGCGAAGGGATTGCTGATGTCCTCCAGCACCAGCCCGATGGATGCCGACCGGCCATCGGAGCGGCGCAAGGCATGCGCGGCGTCATTACGCCGGTAACCCAGCCGGCTCGCCGCCTGCAGTACCCGCTCGCGGGTCTCCGGTGACGCACCGACCTCCTCATTGATCACCCTGGAGACCGACTTGAGACTCACCCCAGCCGCCTCGGCCACATCGTTCATCGTCGGGCGACGCAACCTGTCAGCCATCACACGGCCCTTCCGGTGGTCGTCGCTGCCGAGTCCTGCGAGTGCCTTCAATGCCTTTTCCGACGGATCGAGCATCGCTGAGTTGGTCCCCCGGGACCCTGCGCACAGGCTGAGAATGTCACCCGGTCCCCACTGAACTGTGGCACTGGGTCCTCGTGCCGGCCACTGGTGACCGATGTGGGGCGCGGACCGTTGGGCGCTGGGGCACAATCTCGCCATGCAACTCGCGCCGGCCCACTTGCACGTCCTCGCCGACCACCACCTGACTGCCGAACCCGATCATGCGCGGGAGCTGTTCAGGATGCGGCTCGATCGCTGGTGGCCGGACCTGCACGACGGGTTGTCCGCGGTCTACCTGCCCGGCCAGGTGGCGGATCTGGAAAGCCGACTGGTGACGTTGGCAGCAGCGGCGTTCCGCGACCGGGAACCAGAACTACGCCGCCTCGACATGCAACGCACTCTGGACCCGGCGTGGTTCCAGGACGAATCGATGGTCGGCTACGCCGCCTACGCGGAACGGTTCGCCGGTGATCTGGCCGGCATCACCGGCAAGATCCATTATCTGAAAGAGCTAGGGGTCAGCTATCTGCACCTCATGCCGCTGCTGCAGCCGCGGGACGGCGACAGCGACGGCGGTTACGCGGTGGCCGACTACCGCAGGGTCCGCAGTGATCTGGGCACGATGGACGACCTCCGCACCTTGGCCGCAAACCTTCGGGCGAACGGCATCAGCCTGGTGATGGACCTGGTGCTGAACCACGTTGCCGCCGAACACGAATGGGCGCAGGCAGCGCGGGCCGGCGATCCGAAGTACCGCGACTACTTCTACGTCTTTCCGGACCGCACCGAACCCGATCGCTACGAGGCGACCCTGCCGGAGGTGTTCCCGGATTTCGCCCCGGGCAGTTTCAGCTACTCCGAGGATCTTGCCGGCTGGGTGTGGACGACCTTCAACACCTGGCAGTGGGACACGAACTGGTCGAACCCGGATGTGTTCGCGGAGTACGCCGACATCATCATGTTCCTGGCCAACGCCGGAGTCGAAGTACTGCGGCTCGACGCCATCGCCTTCGTGTGGAAGCGGCTCGGCACGAACTGCCAGAACCAGCCGGAGGTTCACCCGATCACCCAGGCACTGCGGGCGATCGCCCGGATCGCCTGTCCCGCGGTTCTTTTCAAGGCCGAGGCCATCGTCGCGCCGCAGGATCTGGTGCACTATCTCGGCCAGGGAGCACATCACGGCAAGGTCAGCGATATCGCCTACCACAACTCTCTGATGGTGCAGATCTGGTCGATGCTGGCCACCCGGGAGGCGACGCTGGCCGCACACGCACTGCGTGCCATCCCACCGGTCCCGTCGAGCACCTCCTGGGTGACCTACATCCGCTGCCACGACGACATCGGCTGGGCCATCGACAACGACGATGCCGTGGCAGTCGGGGTATCGGGATACTTCCATCAGGCATTCCTGTCCGACACGAACGCCATCCGCGGTCGGCCGGCCCACTTGCGCAGCGCTGCGGCAAGGACGATGCCGATCAGAGAGAACATCAGGGTCAGTTGTGCGAAACCCATGAGCGGGATCTTCTCGCCCTCGATTGCGAGCGAGACGCCGGCGGCGTGGGTGACCGCGGCAACCGCTGTTGTGGTGGCAGCGGCTCCGACGGCGGCCAGTGCGGCCGGACGCCAGAAGGCGGTGGTGGCGGTGGTACGGATTGTGGAGGTGGTCATGTCGAACTCCTGGTTCCCGAGGTGGCCCGTTGCCGCCTCTCACCAGTGCTACGAACGGGCCTGACCGAATACGACAACCCCGACGGAACTTTTTTTCAGGCGTCCGGTCCGGCGACCTGAGCTCGGCGCCTCGTCAGGTATGTGATCTCTGCCGAATTCTGCGTGGCGGCGATCGCGGCGTCGTATTCAGCTCGCGATTCATCGCTTCGGCCGAGGCGCCGCAACAGGTCGGCCCGCGTCACGTGCCAGGCGTGATAGCCCTCCAGGGGGAGGCCATCGACGAGCGCGAGGGCCACATCGGGACCATCGATCTCGGCGATCGCAACGGCTCGGTTGAGTGCGACGACCGGGGTGGGGGTCACGGCGTACAGCTGGTCATACAGCGCGACGATCTGGCTCCAGTCTGTGTCACGTGCGTCGGGAGCATCGGTGTGAACGGCGTTGATCGCCGCCATGATTTGGTAGGGGCCGGCGCGAACCGACGTCGACTCGACGTGAGCGAGGCATCCGCGTACGAGCTCGTGACCCTCGGTGATGAGCTCCCGATCCCAGCCATTGCGGTCCTGTTGGTCGAGCGTCACGAGTTCTCCGCCGGCAACCCGGGTGCTGTGGCGGGCGTCGCTCAGCAGCATGAGAGCGAGCAGTCCGGCCACCTCACCTTCGTCGGGCAGCAACAGGCGCAATATGCGTCCGAGGCGGATCGCTTCGGCGGTCAGGTCCGAGCGGATCGGGTCGTCCCCCGCGCCAGCGAGGTAGCCCTCGTTGAACACGAGGTAGACAACGGCGAGCACGGCGCTCAGTCGTTCGGTCAGGTCATCGTGCTCGGGCACGCGGTACGGAATGTGGGCGCCCTTGATCTTGGCCTTGGCGCGAGTAATGCGCTGCGCCATGGTGGCCTCGGCCACAAGGAATGCGCGGGCGATCTCCTCGACCGTGAGGCCGCCGAGCAGACGCAGGGTCAGCGCCACGCGGGCCTCGGGTGCGAGGGCCGGATGGCAGCACGTGAAGACGAGTCGGAGGCGGTCATCTTCGACCGGCCCGGTCGGGTCGTGCGGGGTGTCATCGGTGATCATCAGGGCTGCCTGGTGCTTGGTGTCGCGGAGGGATTCGCGGCGGATCCGGTCAATTGCTCGGTTGCCGGCCGCGACCGTCAACCACCCGCCGGGATTGGGAGGGATGCCGTCGACGGGCCAGCGTTCGACGGCCGTGAGGAGGGCCTCGCCGGCCGCGTCCTCAGCGACGTCGAGGTCGCCGAAGCGGCGGGCGAGGGAAGCCACCACCCGGCCATACTCCTCGCGATAGATCCGGTCGATCTCAGCGCGGACGCCGTTGTCTGCCGTCACTCGCTCTGGAACGGTCGGACTTCGACTTTGCCTTGGCAGGCTTGGGATGCTTCGGCGGCGAGTTTTTGGGCCGCATCGAGATCTGGCGCTTCGATGACCCAGAATCCGCCGAGGTGTTCCTTGGTTTCGGCGAACGGCCCATCCGTGAGAATCACGTCTGCGCCGGTGGCATCGACGATGCTGGCGGTCTCTGCGCGTTCGAGACCCCCGCCAAAGACCCAGGTGCCGTCGGCAATGATCTTTTGGTTGAACGCGTCGACGGCTTCGAACATCGGCTGCATCTCCTCGAGGGAGCGGTCGTAGTCGCTGGAGCTGGAATGTACTGAAAGCATGTATTGCGTCATCGGAGTTTCCTTTCGCTGGTGGTCTATTCGCCCTCGAACGGGCGCACTTCGACGGTTTCTCCGCAGGCCTTGGAGCCTCTCGCCGCGAGCTTCAGGGCAGCGTCGAGATCCGGCACCTCGACGATCCAGAATCCGCCGAGGTGTTCCTTGGTTTCGGCGAACGGTCCGTCGGTGATGACGACCTTGTCGCCCGTTCCGTTGACGGTCGTGGCGTTCTCGACGCTCTTGAGTCCTCCCGTGAAGACCCATACGCCTTCGGCCTTGATCTCCTCGTTGAACACGCCAGTGGCATCCCACGACGCTTGCTTCTGCTCGATCGGCAGGTCGTAGACGGATTGGGGCGGGTGCACGGAAAGCAGGTACTGAGTCATGAGCGTTTCCCTTCGTTGTTGGCCGCCGGTTGGCTGCCTCTACCCTCTCTACGAACAGGCTCGGCCCGATACGACGACCCTTGCGGAAATAGTTCGAAGTTTCCAGAGTCAGCGCCGACGAAGTCTGGCGATCAGCTTTTCGATCGGGCTGTCGAGCAGCAACAGAAGAAGCGGCCATGCGCTGACGGCGGGGATCAGCAGCGACAGCATGAGCGCCGCGGCCAATGAGGCAACAGTCACGAACGATGCCGGCTCGGAGGCCCATTCCCTGACCTCGCCACTGTCGAGGTCGAGCAATTCCGGCCGACGACGGCCCCACCACGACATCGCGAACAGTGCGAACGCGGATATGAGCAGTACGCCGATGTAGAGCGACACAGCACCGTCGACCTCGTTCGAGCTGTTGAGCAATTGCGTGGTGAACGGCAGGGCGACGATTGTGAAGAGCCAAATCAGATGGAACCGGATCAGCATGCTGTCATAGGCGTGGAAGTACTCCATCGTCCGATGGTGGGTGGCCCAGAACGACCAGATCACGAGGAAACTGAGCGCAAAGCTGCCGAGCAGGGCGCCGTTGTCAGCGAATACCTCACCAAGGCTCTGGGTCTGCGTCAGCTCGGTCGGAATCTCGACGAGCGGAAGGACCAATAACGTCAGGGCAATTGCCACCACCGCGTCGCTGAAGTTGACCAGACGTTCGAAGCCTCGTGCGGTACGCATGCCACCAATTTCCGATCCGGCGAGGGTTGGGTCTGCTCACTCGCTCTGGAATCCTAGTGCGACGATGGGCGGGTGTGCGCCACCCGACTGATCACTCCTGAAGACGACCCCGGCTCTCGCGGAACTGCTCCGACTCAACCGCGACTTCCTGGCTCCGTGGGAGCCGCTTCGCGATGATGACTACTTCAACGACGACGGCCAGAAATCTGTCGGTCCCAAAGGGTGCTGGAGCACAATGGTTTGGTGCAAATCGGTATGGCGCTGGCGTTCTTCGAGATAGCCGGTGAGTGGCAGGACAACCTCTTGTTTCAGGTGTTGACGAGTCTTCCGGGCTGATCGCTAAACCGATGGGTCCGCGACAGCTCCCTGATCGAACTGGGTCCGGTAGAGCTCCTCATAGCGCCCACCAACAGCCATAAGTTCGGTATGGGTGCCGCGTTCGACGATCTGACCGTCTTCGACAACGAGGATCAGATCGGCTGCGCGCACCGTCGACAGCCGGTGGGCGATGACGAGTGAAGTGCGCCCCTCGAGGGCGATCGCCAGGGCCTCCTGGACGGCCGCTTCTGACGTGGAGTCAAGGTGGGCCGTTGCTTCGTCGAGGATGACGACCTGTGGGCGGGCCAGCAGCAGACGGGCAATCGTCAGACGCTGGCGTTCGCCTCCGGACAGGCGGTAGCCTCGTTCGCCGACCACGGTGTCCAGGCCTTCACTGAGCGACCGGACCAGTGTGTCCAGGCGGGCGTCGTGCAGCGCCTCCCACAAGTCGTCCTCGGAGGCAGTCGGGTCTGCCAACAACAAGTTGGACCGAATGGATTCGTGGAACAGATGACCGTCCTGGGTCGCCATGCCGAGGGTGTCGCGCAGTGTCGCCATCGTGAGATCCCGGACATCGATGCCGTTGAGGCGGACGGATCCGCCGTCGACGTCATACAGGCGGGGGGCCAGGGATGCGATCGTCGACTTGCCGGCGCCAGAAGTGCCGACGAGGGCGACGAGTTGCCCCGGCTCGATGTGGAAGGAGATGCCGTGGAGTACGTCGACGCCGCCCCTGTTGTCGAGCATCGCCACCTCTTCGAGGGAAGCCAACGAAACCTTGTCGGCGGAGGGGTAAGCAAAGGTCACGTTGTCGAAGTCGACCGACACAGGGCCGGCGGGAAGGGACCTGGCGTCGGCCTTTTCGCGAATGAGTGGCTGTAGGTCAAGCACCTCGAAGACCCGTTCAAAGCTGACCACAGCACTCATGATCTCGACGCGTGCGCTGGCCAACGCAGTCAAGGGCGCATACAGGCGGGTGAGAAGCAACGCTAGGGAGACGACGGCACCGGGGTCGAGGGAACCGCGCAACGCATAGAACCCACCGAGGCCATAGACGATGGCCAGTGCCAGCGCTGAAACCAAGGTCAAGGCGGTGACGAAAACCGACTGGAGCATCGCCGATCGGACGCCTATGTCGCGCACTCTGCGGGCTCGGGCCGCGAACTCCGCCGACTCGACGTCGGGGCGTCCGTAAAGCTTGATGAGCGTGGCACCTGGCGCGGAGAACCGCTCGGTCATGCGGGTGCTCATCACGGCATTGTGGTTGGCGGCTTCGCGACGCAGATCCGCGAGGAGGCCGCCCATCCGACGCGCCGGAATGACGAACACTGGCAGGAGGATGAGGGCGATGACGGTGATCTGCCAGGAGATGCTGAGCATCACGACAAGGGTCAGCGTCAGGGTCACGAAGTTGCTGACGACGCCGGACAAGGTGTCGCTGAAGGCCCGCTGCGCGCCGAGGACATCACTGTTGAGACGGCTGACCAGGGCGCCAGTGCGCGTCCGGGTGAAGAAGGCGATGGGCATCTGCTGCACGTGATCGAAAACCTTTGTCCGCAGGTCAAGGATCAAACCCTCACCGATGTTCGCCGAGAGCCAACGAGTCAGGATGCCGAAACCGGCGTCGGCGAGCGCGATCACTGCAATCAACCCGGCAAGCTCGAAAACCTTGGTCTGCGAATCTTTGTTGACGATTGCGTTGACTACCCGACCGGCCAGGACGGGTGTGGCAACCGCCAGCAGGGCCGTGACCACGCTGAGGCACAGGAATTGGATCAGCCGACGCTTGTGAGGTGCCGCGAAGCCAGCGATGCGCTTCAGGGTTTCGCGAGTCAGCTTTTGCGGCCCGGTCTGCGTGTTCATCGCGCGGTGAAGCGACATCCAGGCGGCGCCATCCATACTCACGGTGTTCTCCAACTGTTCGAGGTGCAATGTGCACTGTTTGAGTGCACTGTTTGAGTGCACTGTTTGAATGCACTGTGCCTAAGTGTCCACCAGTCCACGGACAAACGTAGAACCTCAATTCGACTTGAGGTCAAGACTCAGGGTGTTTCGGCTAGCCTGCTGCGTATGACGAAGCCCCGCGAATCGCAAAAGGGTCCTATCCGGCTCCGGCGCGATCAGGTTGAAGAAAGCACGACCGACCAGCGCCTCCTCGACTCGCCGGGTACGGGGGACTGGGTGCATACGGACCCGTGGCGTGTCTTGCGGATCCAGTCGGAGTTCGTCGAAGGCTTTGGTGGACTGGCCGAGCTCGGTCCCGCGGTGAGCGTCTTCGGCTCGGCGAGGACCCAGAAGGACGACCCCATGTACGGCAAGGGAGTCGAGGTCGGCATCGCCCTCGTCAAAGCCGGATATGCCGTTATCACTGGCGGCGGCCCCGGTGCGATGGAAGCCGTCAACCGCGGCGCGGTCAAGGCCGGAGGCGTTTCCGTCGGGCTCGGCATCGAACTGCCCTTCGAGCAGAGCATGAACAAATGGGTCGATATAGGGATCAACTTCCGCTACTTCTTCGTACGTAAGACCATGTTCGTGAAGTACGCCCAGGGCTACATCGTGTTGCCCGGAGGCTTCGGGACGTTGGACGAACTGTTCGAGGCCATCACGCTCGCCCAAACCGGCAAGGTGACGTCATTCCCGATTGTGCTGATCGGCAAGGACTACTGGGGCGGGCTGATCGATTGGATTCGGGACACCATGCTCGCCGACGGCAAGATCGGTCCAAATGACCTGGACATGATCCGTGTGACCGACAGTGTGACCGAAGCGGTGGAGATGTTCAGGAAGATCGATCACGGGTCACCGCACGCCGGTACGGACTAGGCCAGGCCTCGACGGGCGACCGAAGGTGGCCGGTGTCCCTGAATCGACGCCACCATGTCGAGTGCCTGACGTGTCTCGGCGACATTGTGAGCACGAAACACCCGGGCTCCGAGCCAGGCGGACACGGTCGTCGCGGCAAGAGTGCCGGGCAGCCGGTTGTCCTTGTCCCGATCGAGGGTTTCGCCGACGAAGTCCTTGTTGGACAGCGCCACCAGCACGGGCCATCCGGTGTCTACGAGTTCGCAGAGCCGGCGGGTGAGTTCGAGGCTGTGGCGGGTGTTCTTGCCGAAGTCGTGCGTGGGATCGATAAGGATGCCTTCGCGCCGCACTCCGGCAGCCACGGCCCTCTCGGCAAGCTCGGTCGTGGTGGCGATGACATCGGCGACGACATCGTCATAGGCCGCACGGTGAGGGTCTGTGCGGGGCCCGAGGCCGCCGCTGTGGCTGCAGACAAGGCCGGCGCCGTGCTGGGCGGCAACCGCTGTCAGTTCTCGATCATGACCGGCCCAGGTGTCGTTGATCAGGTCGGCACCCAGGGAGCACAGTTTGTCGGCAACCTCTGCGCGCCACGTGTCAATACTGATGATGAGATTCGGATGGCGAGCGCGGGCCTCGGCCACGAAGTCGGCCGTCCGACGAAGCTCTTCCTCTGCATCGACGACCGGACCGTAGCCGGCTTTGACGCCGCCGACATCGACAATGTCGGCACCTTGCAGGACGGACTCGTCGAGGCGGGCCAAGGCGTGGTCAAGGTCATACGTCGCACCGGAGTCATAAAACGAGTCCGGCGTACGATTGATGATCGCCATTAGCGCGAAGTCGTGCGGACCAAAGGTGCGTTGCCCCAGACGTAGCTCGGCCACTACTTGCCCTCGAAGACGGGCTTCTCTTTTGCGAGGAACGCTTCGACCGCGGCGAGGTGGTCCGAGGTGGCGCCGGTGAGTGCCATCTTCTGGGCTTCCTGGTCGAGCGAGGCAGGCAGATCGTGGGTCGCCGAGAATGCGAGCGATCGCTTGATGGACGCGTACGCGACGGTCGGGCCGTCTGCGAGTTTGCGCGCCAATGTGGCGACCGCGGCGTCGAACTCTTCGTCGGGTAGGACAGTCGTCGCCAGACCAAGGCTCAGCGCCTCAGATGATGCGATGTTGCGGGGGAACAGCAGCAGCTCGGTGGCCTTCGCCATGCCGACGATGCGGGGCAGAGTCCACGAAATTCCGGTGTCACAGGACAACGCGATCGCAGCGAAGGCGAGGTTGTAGCCCGCCGACTCCTTGAGGATCCGGAAGTCCGCGCCGAGCGCCAGCGATGCCCCCGCACCGGCAGCGACGCCGTTGACGGCAGCGATGACCGGTTTGGGCATCGAGGCGATCGCGGTGATGGTGGGGTTGTAGTGGTCAGTGACCGTGTTCGACAGCGGGATGGTGACGTCGCCCTTGAGGCCCGCCACGTGTTCCTTCAGGTCCTGGCCCACGCAGAAGGCGCGGCCGGTGCCGGTGAGCACGACACATCGCGCCGCGCTGTCGGCTGCCGCCTCGTGAACGGCGTCCTTCAACGCTATCTTCGTCTCGAGCGTCAAGCTGTTCATGCCGTCCGGTCGGTTCAGTGTGATCGTGGCAATTCCGTCGGCAACCGCATAGGTCACAGCCTGGCTTTTCACGTCACTCATATCGCTCCCATGGGACTGCGTTCGTCGGACTGACAAGGCATAGGCGATAATAGTTCTACGCGTTCCGCTCGATGATGACGGGACGCACATCAGATGAGAGGGGAACCCATGGCGGCCATGAAGCCACGGACCGGAGACGGCCCGATGGAGGTCACCAAAGAAGGGCGTTGCATCGTGATGCGCGTCCCGCTTGAAGGTGGCGGACGACTCGTTGTGGAACTCAACAACGACGAAGCTGCCACGCTAGGCGACGCCTTAAAAGCGGTCTGATGTTCGGCTTGACGGTGCGTTGGTCTTTGGCCGATGCGCCCAAGGGCACACTCAAGGCTTTGCGGGCCTACGTTGAGGACGAGTCCTTCGCCAAATTCGCCGGTCTCGAGGGTTTGCGATTCAAGACCTGGCGCGCCCGCAAGGGTGAATGGTTCGAGGGCTCGTACGTCTTTGTGTCCGACGAGTCGCGTGCCGCGTTCCAGGAGAGCTTCGAAAAGACCGCTGCGGACTCAGCGGGCTCGAAACTGATCGGCAGCCCCCCGATTTCAATCGAGGCTTGCGAGATCGTTGCTGTATTGCGCGGAAAATCTGGTTTCCGCTCGTCTTCGCACTTTGAGCACGGCGCAGAAGACTAACCGCTCTGCTTGCTAACCGCTCTGCGTACTAACCGCTCTGCTTGCTAACCGATGTACTGCGCGGCCAGCAGTCCGTCGCCGACGGGCAGCAGGATGCTGCGCAGGCGATCGTCTTCGCCGACCTTCTTGAGCATGTCGCGGATAGCCGAGGTTTCGGGATCACGCTGCGAAGGATCGGCCACCCGGTCATGCCACAACGCGTTGTCGAACGCGATGACGCCACCGGGGCGGACCAGGCGTATGGCCTCGTCGAAGTATTCGCCGTATTCGACTTTGTCGCCGTCGAGGAACACGAGGTCATAGCCCGCATCGGTCAGACGGGGCATGACGTCGAGGGCAGACCCTGCGATCAGCCTGAAGCGTTGTGGCGCAAAGCCGGCTTCAGAGAAGGCCTCGCGGGCAAGCCTCTGGTGTTCGGCTTCGAGATCGACCGATGTGAGTACGCCACCTTCGGTCATACCGCAGAGCAACCAGAGACCGGAGACGCCAGTGCCTGTGCCCACTTCGGCGATCGATTTGGCCTGGAGGACCGAGGCCAGGAAGTGCAGTGCTGCACCGGCGCCGTTACCGATCGGGGTGATGCCGACTTCCTGCGCCCTCTGGCGTGCGGCGACAATATGGTCGTCTTCGCTCAGGTATTCCTCGGCAAAGGCGAGGCTGGCTGCGCTGGTGATGGCGGGCTCCTAGATCGTGGGTAGGTCAAGACTAGTGGCTCGGGGCAGAGATTCTTGGGAACAGTCAGCCAGTTTTAGGCGTTCTCTCAGTAACAGGGGGCACGATCATGGCTATGAAGGCAGAAAACGTGGATCAGGCAACGCTGAACTGGGACGACATCGTCGCGGATCACTCCGCGCGGGTCTACCGCCTTGCCTACCGACTGACCGGGAACCGCCAGGACGCCGAAGACCTCACGCAGGATGTTTTCGTCCGCGTCTTCAAGTCCCTTGATACCTATGTCGCCGGCAATTTTGAGGGCTGGCTTCACCGCATCACGACCAACCTCTTCCTCGACCGCATGCGTCGCAAGTCCAGGATTCGCATGGATGCCTTCGGTGAAGGTGCAGAAGAGCGGGTTGAGAGCGATGAGGTCCTGCCCGAGGTTGCCGTCCACGACGCAAATTTCGACCCCGACATCGAGGCTGCATTGGCGATGTTGTCCGAGGAGTTCCGCGTCGCTGTCGTGCTCTGCGACATAGAGGGATTGTCCTATGAAGAGATCTCGTCCGTCCTCGGCATAAAACTCGGCACGGTGCGTTCCCGCATCCATCGAGGTCGTACGCAATTGCGCGAGGCCCTTGCCCACCGTGCGCCCCGCCAGGGTCGTACCCGCGTTTTTGGACCCCTGGGGGCTTAACGCGTGACTCATCTGGGTGCCGACGTCGCAGGATTCGTGGACGGACAATTGTCTGGGCCCGCGATGAACGCTGCCCGTCAGCACCTTGAGGAATGCCAACGCTGCCGGCTTGCTGTTCACCAGCAGGAGTCGTTGAAGGCCCGGATGGGTTCGGTGTCGGCGCCGACGCTCTCGCCCGAGCTTTTGGCGTCCCTGTGCCGGCTCCCTGGCGCCTCGATCAGGGCGGAGTCCCTTTGGTCACGGCTGCGCCGTTCACGGCCCGCACGGTTCGGCGTAGCCATCATCGGCGCCTCGCTCACAGTTGCATTTGTCGCCTATTCAGTGGGGGGCGTCCGCGAAACGATCGGCGACGGGGTCACTCCGGCTGCCGACATCTACACAGCCGACTTCACTTCTTCCGCGACGACGTCCTCGGCGACCGAAACCAGATCCGTCTCGACTGCAGGGGCGGTCGCTCCGGCGATCCTCAGTCAGCTCAACGCCTCCGGCTGGCCGTGCCACGACACCCTCGCCGGCGATATGCACCGGGTCAAGGCCCAGTGGCTCGAACATGGTCAGGTCATCTCGTTGACTTACGCCAACACGACCCATCGGCTGGATCTCTTCGAGCAGAACGGTGTCCTGGATCCCCATGGGCTCCACGGCTTCGACAAACGGACTATCAGCGATGCCAAGGTCTGGGTTCGCGATGGCATACCGACCGTCGTGGCCTGGGACTACGACGGCGTTGTTTACACCGTCGTGACCGATGCCGGCAAGGACCATATCGCCAAGGTCTTGCGTCAGTTGCCGACTCCGGCACCGGCCGACAATCCGGCTCAGCGAATCGGCGACGGCCTCGACCGCATGGCAACCTGGATCTCCCCTGCCGCCTGACTCCAGTCAGGTTCCGTGCAGGTCAGGGCAAGTAGCGTCGGCTCAATGAGCCATTTCAACGACCGGCTGTATCTCGCTATGAACGACTTCGCCCGGCATACCGTGTGGTTGCACGGACCGGCTCGAGTCTTCGCAAAGTACGGGGTTGTGCTGTTCGCGCTGGCGATCCTTGCCGCATGCTGGCATTGGCGCCGATCCCCGAGGCTTCTTGCCGCATCCGTATGGGCGGGCCTCGGAACCCTTATTGCCGAGGGCATCAACCAGCCGCTGGGTCGGGTGTTCGACGTTGCCCGGCCGTATGTGGCCCATCCTCATGCCTTGGTCATCGTCAACCGGACCAGTGACTTCTCGTTCCCCTCCGACCATGCCGTGATGGCCGGCGCAGTCGCGACCGGACTGTTGATCGTCTCGCGGAGGTGGGGACTGTATGCGGTCGGTGCGGCAGCCATCATGGCCGCGACCCGCGTGTATGTCGGTGCGCACTATCCGGCCGACGTGGTGGCTGGACTCGCGGTCGGTGCACTCATCACAGGGCTGGGCTGGCTGCTGTTCGGCCATGTTTTGACGCGCTTGGCGACCATCGCGACCGCCCGAACGGGTTCAGCCCTGGGACTCAGCCGTGCGGATAGGCGGGCGAACGTCCCTGGAACTCGAGGATGGCAGGATTGACTATCACGCCATCGCGGATCTCAACGGCGCGCCGGATCGGCTCGTCGAGTTCCCAGTCATCGGGGCCACCCATGACGGTGCCGATGAACGGCAGCAGGGCCTCGCTGATCTCCCACGATGCGGAATCCCACAGGTATGACGGGCTGTGGTCGACGGCGTAGTAGCGGATGTGATTGCCGACCTCGAACATCGGTTCGGCGAATGATGTCGGCCTGGCCCAGCTGAATCCCATACCTTCATCGCACGAAACGTCGACGATGACGCTCCCCGGCCGGAATGCTCCGAGGTCCTCCTCGCGCAGGTATGTCAATGGCGAGTTGGGGTCTTGCAGAGTGCAGTTGACGACGATGTCGCTCTCGGCAAGGAATGGGGCGAGCGGAACGTGACCACGGTTGGTGATGACCTGACTCAGGTACGGCGCGTTCTCGTCGTGGTCGAATTGAACGATGCGTACGGAGTGGATGGGGGAGCCGACGGCGGCGACGCCACGGTTGGTGAGCACCTTGACGTCATGAACTCCGTGGGCGTTGAGCGCAGTGACGGCACCGCGGGCGGTGGCGCCGAAGCCGATAACCACGGCGCTCAGCCTGCGGCCGTAGTCGCCCGTCGTTCCGGCCAGCTGCAGTGCGTGAAGCACCGAGCAATAGCCGGCAAGTTCATTGTTCATGTGGAAGACATGGAGCCCGAAACCATGGTCGCTGGCCCAGTGGTTCATCACTTCGAAGGCGATGAGGGTGAGGCGTTTATCGATCGCGATCTGGGTGAGCTTGCGGTCCTGAACGCAATGCGGCCACCCCCAGAGCACCTGGCCGTCACGCAGGGAGAGGAGGTCCTCATGTTGTGGTTTGGGCAGGAGGATGACATCGGCCTCGGCGATGAGTTCTTCGCGGGGCAGGATGCTCCGGACATACGGTGCGAGGTGCTCATCGGAAAAACCGAACGCGTCGCCGTAGCCGGTTTCGAGGATGATCGATTCACGCAGATTGGCATTGATCCGATCGAAGTGCCGCGGATGGATCGGCAGTCGCTTCTCGTCGGGTTTGTTGGATTTCGAGATGACGCCGAGCGTCAGTGGCGATGTGGTTAGGTGCTGCGGATGTGATGACCCGACGGTCATGGTGGCTCCCTTAGCGGGACCGAACCGGCACCGTCCTCTGACGATACGCGCTCAGGTGGACTCGATGTCGAAGGGAGGTGCTTCGCCGTGGGTGAGGGGCTTCTGGGCGCTCGGCTTCTTGACCGGGGCGTCATCTTCCTCAAGCAGCGAACGGCGTACGACCTCGCGTGGATCGAGATCTCGAAGATTGAGCTTGGAGAAGTCCTGACCCATTTCGCGGCCGAGATCATCCTTGGCGTTTTCGGCCATCAGCTTGACCGTGCGGATGAATCGGCCAGCCTGGCGGGCAATGTCGGGGAGACGGTCCGGACCGAAAACGAGCATGGCAACAATGCCGATCACCAGGAGTTCGGGCCAACCCATGCCCAACATGTTGGAGCCTGGAGCCTAGAGCCGGCCGGCAGGGGCGAGGCCGAGCTGCATACCTGCGAGGCCGCGTGAACGGCCGCTGAGCTTGTCGGCAACCCCCTGGAGTTCCTTGGCGGCGACCGAGTCGGGCTCGGATTCGATGATGGGGATGCCGTTGTCACCGCCGATTCGTATGTGTTCGTCGAGGGGGATCTGGCCGAGGAGGGGAACGTCGTAGCCGAAGCGGGCGCTCAGCGTCGTCGCAACCTTTTGTGCACCGCCTGAGCCAAAGATCTCGTGCCGCTCCTCGCTGCCTGGAAGCTGGAGATAGGACATGTTTTCGATGACGCCGACGACCCGCTGGTGCATCATCGAGGCCATCGTGCCGGCACGCTCGGCGACTGATGCCGCCGCCGATTGCGGAGTCGTGACGACGATGACTTCGGCGTTGGGCAGGTGCTGGCCGAGGCTGATCGCGATGTCGCCGGTGCCGGGCGGGAGGTCGAGGAAGAGGGCGTCAAGGTCGCCCCAATAGACATCGCTGAGCATCTGGACGAGTGCACGATCGAGCATTGGGCCGCGCCAGGCGACGACCTGGTCCTTGCGGGGCTTGAGCATGCCGACGCTGATGACCTTCATACCCTTGACCGGAACCGGCATGATCATGTCTTCGACCTGGGTCGGGCGGATGTCGCCGACGTCGAGCATGTCGGGGATCGAGTGGCCGTAGATGTCGGCGTCGATGATGCCGACCTTGAGTCCGCGCTGTGCCATGGCTAGCGCGAGGTTGACCGTGACCGACGAGTTGCCGACACCACCCTTGCCTGAGGCGATCGCATAGACCTTGGTGAGGGAGCCGGGTTGGGCGAAGGGGATGTCGCGCTCGGTGCGGCCGCCGCGGAGCATTTCCTGCATGCCCTTGCGCTGCTCGTCGGTCATGACACCCATGTCGACCGTGACGGCGCTGCTGGGAGCAACCTTGCCGATGGCTTCGGTGATGTCACGGTTGAGAGTGTCTTTGAGCGGGCAACCCGAGACGGTCAACAACAAATGGACGGTGATGTCATTGCCGTCGATCGTGATGCCGTCGACCATGCCGAGCTCGGTGATCGGGCGCTTGA
Organism: Aeromicrobium sp.; assembly: GCA_039929755.1. Lineage (GTDB taxonomy): Bacteria > Actinomycetota > Actinomycetes > Propionibacteriales > Nocardioidaceae > JACMOZ01. The sequence goes on from JBDSQP010000296.1 coordinate 16,622, forward strand.
TTTCAGGGTCATTGACGCTGTTCAGCGCTTCGCGGATCTGGTCTTCGGTCACAATTGCCATGCCCTCATCGTACGTGGTGGAGCAGTGTCAGTCCGATTCGGACTCGGAAGCCTTGTCTTCGAGATCGCCGAGCAGTCCACGCAACTCTCCACGGATGAAGTCGCGGGTGGCGACCTCGCCGAGACCGAGTCGAAGGCTGGCGACTTCGCGCGCAAGGAACTCCATGTCGGCGTGGCTCTGGGTGTTGGCTTCGCGGTCCTGTTCCTGCGTGACACGGTCGCGCGCTTCTTGCCGATTTTGGGCGAGCAGGATGAGCGGCGCGGCATACGAGGCCTGCAGCGACAGGATCAGGGTGAGGAAAATGAACGGGTAGTCGTCCCAGCGCCACCGATCAGGACCGTATGGGGAATTCCAGAGCAGCCAGATGACGATGAAGATCGTCATGTAGGTAAGGAATCGTGCTGTGCCCATGAAGCGGGCGAAGGTCTCGGCGAAGCGCCCGAAACGCTCGGGATCGGACTCGCGGCGGCGTCGGAAGGTGCTAGTGCCAAAGCCGCGGGGGACGGCGCGCGGCTGGTCGAGGCGCGGACGATCTCGCTCAGCCATGGATCACACCTTGCACATCGCGCTCGCGCCAGTCTTCGGGCAGCAGATGGTCGAGGACATCGTCGATTGTCACGACGCCGACGAGGTGTTGATTTTCGTCGACGACCGGAAGCGCAACGAGGTCGTATGCGGCGAGCAGGCTGGCGACTTCTTCGAGCGGAGTCTCGGGTCGAGGCCAATCGATGTCGTTGTCGACGATGGCGCCCACGAGGGTCGAGGGAGGGTCGCGCAACAGTGCCTGGAAGTGGACGACGCCGAGGAACCTGCCCGTCGGGGTTTCGACCGGCGGGCGGCATACGTAGACCATCGCGGCGAGCGCCGGACTGAGTTCGGGTTCGCGTACGCGCGCAAGTGCTTCGGCAAGAGTGGCGTCGGCCGGAAGGATGACCGGCTCTGTGGTCATCAGGC
>JBDSQP010000297.1:0-3629 GCA_039929755.1 Aeromicrobium sp.
AACGAGAATACCGGCGGTGTAGTTACGGACTGCCTCAAATCTCGACCCTTGGTACCAGTGTCTCACTCTGTGGTCGTTGCTGTCCCGTTTGGCTGTCCGGTCGGCGCCGATAGGGTGGCTTGGTGACGACCCATCAGGACGATCGCCTTGCCGCTGTCCTTTGGGACCTTGACGGGACAGTCGTCGACACAGAACCGCTGTGGATGGATGCAGAGCAGGAATTGGCAGATGCCCATGGCAAGACATGGACCCAGGAAGACGGACTCAAGCTCGTCGGAAACAGTCTGATCGAGTCGGGCATCTATATACAGAAAAGACTTGAGATCGACATGTCGCCGGAGGAGATCGTCGACTACCTCGTTCGGCGGCTCTCCCGGCGTCTCAAGGAGGGGCCGATTTCCTGGCGTCCGGGTGCGCGCGAACTCCTGAATGCGCTGAAGAGCGAGGGCGTACCGATGGCCCTTGTCACGATGTCGTACAAGTCGATCGCCGACCCGATTGTCGAGCACCTCCCGTTCGATGCCGTCGTCACCGGAGATGCTGTGACGCATGGGAAGCCCCATCCGGAGCCGTATCTGAAGGCGGCAGAATTGTTGGGCGTGGATCCGTCGGAATGTGTGGCCATCGAGGACTCGGGTACGGGCGCAGCTTCGGCACATGCCGCCGGCTGCCAGGTTCTGGTCGTGCCTCACTTCGTCAATGTCGCCGACGCGCCTCGCCGAACTGAGACCCCGACACTTGTTGGAGTCACGCCCAACGATTTGGTCAATCTCCTCAACGGCAGAGGGCTTTAGGCGGCAGGGGCTTCGACGCTGACAGGCATCGGTGGGGGAGTCCCTCCCCATTCAGGGCAAAGTGCCTTGAACGAACACCAGCCGCAAAGCGGCCCCTTGCGCGGGGCGAACTCGCCCGCCTCGATCGAGGCTGCAATGGCGGCCCACAAAGCTCGCATCTTGTTTTCAGTCGCTAACAGTTCAGCCTCTTCGGGCTCGTAGCGGAGAAACTGGCCGTCGCCGAGATACATCAACTGCAGCAAGGTCGGGATGATGCCGCGGGTACGCCAGATGACGAGTGCATAGAACTTCATTTGGAAAAGCGCCTTGTCTTCGAAGCGCGGATTCGGCGACTTGCCGGTCTTGTAGTCGACAACGCGGATCCGGCCGTCTGGGGCGACATCGACCCGGTCGACGATGCCCCGCAACACCAATCCGGAATCGAGTTCGTGGTTCACCGTCAGTTCGCGCGACTCGGGTTCCAGATATTGGGGGTCCTCCATCCGGAAGTACTGATCGAGGAAGGCTGTGCAACTGGCAAGCCATTCTGTCTCATCGGCGCGCGTCGCCCCATCGGATTTCGCGTCGGCATCGAAGAGATCGGCCAGGTCAGGATTGTCAGCCAATAGTTGCGCCCACTGCGCAGGAACCATTGACACGGCATGCTCGAGAGTTCGTTGAGGGGCCGGATCATCGAAGAGCCGTTCGAGCACTGCGTGAATGAGAGTGCCCCGCACCATGACCGGATTGGGTGGCTCGGCGATCTTGTCTATGGTCCGGAAGCGGTAGAGAAGCGGGCACGTCATGAAGTCGCCAGCTCTGCTGGGCGACAAAGATCCACCGGTTGTTGCCATACCCGCACCATAGTTCCTACCACCGACACCTTCGCGATTCCCTCGAGCGCGGTAGCGTTGATCCGTGACCAATCCCGGCCGCGTGAGCGCTCCATCAGGCACCATACGTCTCGGCCGCCTCCGCGGAATCGACCTTTTGATCCGCCCATCGCTGCTGTTCATGGCAGCCGTGTTGATTTCGCTCTTCGCGCCACGGTTCGCGACCAACACCAATACCAATACCAATTCGTACGTCTTGGCGTCCCTTTTTGTCTTCGCTCTGTATGCCTCGGTGCTCGTCCACGAAATAGCGCACGTCGTCCTTGCGCGTCATTATCGGATGCCGGTCGCCTCGATCACCCTTCACCTGCTTGGCGGCGAAACAGCGATCGAGGGCGAGAGCCGAGGTCCTGCTCAGGAGTTCTGGACCTCTATCGTCGGGCCTTTGGCGTCCCTTGGGATAGGTGCGATCGCGTGGATCATCGCCGGCCAACTCGACACGGGCGACGCGCACGACGTGATGTCTTCGATTGCTGCGGTCAACATCGTGGTGGCGGTGTTCAATCTCGTTCCCGGGCTGCCTCTCGACGGCGGCCGCGTCTTACGATCCATCGTCTGGGGGACTTCCGGCAACGAAGCCACAGGCACAAAGGCCGCGGGCTGGCTAGGTCGCATCTTCGCAGTCGTAGTGCTGATCGTCCCGGTCCTTTGGTTGATCCGCGACCAGGACTCGTCTGCTGCAGCCGATCTCATCGTCGGAATTCTGGTTGCCTGGTTCCTGTGGACCGGCGCCGGTCATGCTCTCAGGACCGCCGACAGGAGCGCACGACTCAACAAGCTGAACGCCCGAACGCTTGGTCAAGCTGGCGTCAATCCGCCTGTAGGTTCGCCGCCCCTGCCTGCAGACTTGAGCGGCGCAAGCCTGTTGCGGGCTATGGCCGGCCAACCTTCTGATGTCTACAGACTTACCGAAAATGACGGCTCGACGTATGGCCAATTGCTGGCCGACCGTGTCGATGATGCCTACCGAGAACCTCCCGCTAAGGACCCAAGTGAACCGAAGTATGAATGAATTGTCCGGAGTGCGCCGAGGCATCATGGCCGAAGGCGATTGGGTCCGGTTGATGGACGCCAAAGGCCGGAAGCACAATCTCCAACTCGAAGTCGGCAAACAATTCTCGACCAAAAAGGGTCAGATCCTTCACGATGACCTGATCGGCCGGCCAGAGGGAATCATCGTGGTGTCGTCGATGGGTGGCGAATACCAGGTGTTCCGGCCGCTCCTGCATGAGTACGTGGTCTCCATGCCCCGCGGCGCGGCGATCATCTACCCCAAGGACGCGGCACAGATCGTGACGATGGCCGACATATTTCCCGGCGCGAGGGTCGTCGAAGCCGGGGCCGGATCTGGCAGTCTGACAGCCTATCTGTTGCGCGCTGTGGGCCGCGAGGGTCTTCTGTCGTCCTACGAGATTCGGGAGGAGTTCGCCGAGACGGCCGCACGAAACATCGATCAACTCTTCGGAGGCGACCATCCGGCCTGGAAACTGACGATCGGCGACGTGCGCGAGGTCATCGAAGAGACGGACCTCGACAGGCTGATCCTGGACATGGTCGATCCTTGGACCTGTGTCGACTTGGCCGAAGAACGCCTGATACCTGGTGGGATTCTTTGCGCGTATGTCGCCACGACAACGCAACTCTCCCTGTTCGTCGAAACCGTCAGGGCCAATGGTGGCTTCACCGAGCCGCACGCTTGGGAGACGATCCAACGTGATTGGCATCTCGAAGGACTTGCCGTCAGGCCCGACCACAAAATGATCGGCCATACGGCGTTTCTTGTCACCGCTCGCCGCATGGCGCCGGGGGAGAGAACGCTAGGCAAATCGCGGCGCCCGGCGCCCGGCGCTTACGGTCCGGACTACAAAGGACCGCGCCCCGCCGATCTCCCTGAAACAAGCGACGATCCGGCGTAACAAGAACGTCACGCCGCGACGTGAGACAAATCCGCCAGATCTTGTGC
>JBDSQP010000298.1:0-6278 GCA_039929755.1 Aeromicrobium sp.
TCGAGGGTCAGGTCGCGACCTACATGCACCGCCGCGCAAGTGACTTGCCGCCTGCTGTTGGTGTCATTGTCGAATTCATCGGTGACAACGCCGACGCCGCCCGTGGTGCTGCGATGCAGATTGCCGCGATGCGTCCGCGCTACCTCACCCGTGAGGATGTGCCCGCTGATATCGTCGCCAAGGAGCGCGAGATCGCCGAAGCAACCGCTCGTGAAGAAGGCAAGCCTGAGGGCGCCCTGCCGAAGATCATTGAGGGTCGCGTCAACGGCTTCTTCAAAGAAGTTGTGTTGCTTGAGCAGTCTTCGGTCCAGGACAACAAGAAGACAGTGAAGGCCTTCCTCGATGAAGCCGGTGTGACGCTCAAGCGTTTTGCCCACATCGAGATCGGCGCATAACCCAACAGCTACACCAACTCAATCGGAGGCCGGAGCCAGTGGACACAGAAACAGAAGTCGACGCTCCGGCCTCTGATCCTTCTTCATCCGATCTTTCTGGTCGGCGCGTGCTGTTGAAGCTGTCCGGCGAGGTCTTCGGCGGCGGCAAGATCGGCATTGACCCCGACGTCGTCAACGCCATCGCCCGGCAGATCGCTCAGGCGGCTTCGGACGGTGTTCAGGTCGCCATCGTCGTCGGCGGCGGCAACTTCTTCCGCGGTGCCGAACTCGCCCAACACGGTATGGACCGCGCCCGCGCCGACTACATCGGCATGCTGGGCACAGTCATGAACTGCCTGGCTCTGCAGGATTTCTGTGAAAAGCAGGGTGTCGAGACCCGTGTCCAGTCGGCGATCACGATGGGCCAGGTCGCCGAGCCGTACATCCCGCGTCGCGCGATCCGTCACCTCGAAAAGGGCCGGGTCGTCATCTTTGGGGCCGGTGCCGGAATGCCGTACTTCTCCACGGACACCGTTTCGGCCCAGCGCGCACTAGAGATCAACGCCGAGGTCGTCCTGATGTCCAAGAGTGGCGTCGACGGCGTCTACTCGGCCGACCCCCGCACTGACCCGGACGCCAAGAAGTACGACGAACTTTCGTTCGACGACGCCTTGCGTCTCGGGCTCAAGGTTGTCGATGCTGCCGCATTCGCGCTGTGCATGGAAAACAGGCTGCCTATGATCGTTTTCGGCATGGAGGGCGAGGGAAACATTTCCCGCGTTCTGCGTGGTGAGAAGATCGGAACGCTCGTCCACGCCTGAGTGTGGACATCAAAAGGAGTAATTGTGATTGACGAAACGCTGCGCGAAGCCGACACCAAGATGGCCAAAGCCGTCGAGCATTCCCGCGAGGAGTTCGCTGCGATCCGCACGGGTCGTGCGCACCCGGCAATGTTCGCCAAGCTCACGGCTGACTACTACGGTCAGCAGACTCCGCTCGTGCAGCTTGCGGGCTTCACCGTGCCCGAACCCCGCACCGTAGTCATCAACCCCTACGACGTCGGCGCCAAGGCTGCGATCGAAAAGGCCATCCGCGATTCCGACCTCGGCGTCAACCCGACCGACGATGGCAAGGTTCTGCGCGTTTCGCTGCCTGAGCTGACCGAGGATCGACGCAAGGAATACGTCAAGCTCGCTCGCACCAAGGCCGAAGACGGCCGCATCGCGGTACGCAATCTTCGCCGCAATGGCAAGCAGGCACTCGACCGCGCGGAGAAGGACAACGAGATCAGCAAGGACGAAAATGCCGGCGCCGAAAAGCGCCTCGACGGCCTGACGAAGAAGTATGTTGACACGATCGACGAACTTCTGAAGAACAAAGAGGCTGAACTCCTTGAAGTCTGAATCCACTCACGCCGAGAGACCGAGTCGGGCTGGTCGCAACCTCCCGGCCGCGATCGGCGTGGGTGTCAGCCTCGCCCTGATGGTGGTGGCTTCACTCTTCTTCGTCAAGGACGCGTTCGTCCTGGTCGTCGTTGTCGCACTGGGCATCGGGATGGCCGAAATCACCCGTGCTTTCAAGACTGCTGAAATCCAGATTCCATTGATCCCCGTCCTCACCGGCGGCAGCGCGATGCTTGTCGGTGCGTTCTATGGGGGAGTGGAGACGGCGGCGGTCGCCATGGCCCTCACCGTGATCGGCACGCTCATCTGGCGATTGTCCGACGGTGCCGACGGTTTCGTTCGCGACAGCAGCGCGGGCATCTTTGTCCTCTCCTACCTTCCGCTCATGGGCGTCTTCGTCATGCTCATGCTCAGCGAGAGCGATGGCGAATGGCGAATTGTGGCGTTCATCGTCGCAACGGTCGCTTCCGACGTCGGCGGCTATGCTGCCGGTGCCCTCCTCGGCAAGCATCCGATGGCCCCGACCATCAGTCCCAAGAAGTCCTGGGAAGGCTTCGCCGGTTCGATGACTGTTGGCATGATCGCCGGCGTCCTGACCGTGACGTATGCCCTTGACGGCCGCTGGTGGGTCGGACTCATCCTCGGCGCGGTCGGGGTGATCATGGCGACACTGGGTGACCTCAGCGAGTCGCTCATCAAACGCGACATCGGCATCAAGGACATGGGCGATTTGCTCCCCGGTCACGGCGGACTGATGGATCGTCTCGACTCCCTCATTGCCGTCGCGCCATTCGCGTGGGTCGTACTCCATTACCTGGTGCCGGTCACCAAGTAGGTCCCCGTTACTTCGGGTTAACAACAGGCAGGCAGTCTTGAGCCATGAGCATCAAGGTTTCGCTGCAGCACCGCACCACATACGAGTTCGACCGCCCGGTCGCAATTGGGCCGCACGTGATCCGGCTTCGCCCGGCGCCGCACAGTCGTACGCCCATTGAGGCATACTCGCTCACGATCGAGCCGGCGAACCACTTCATCAACTGGCAGCAAGACCCATTCGGCAACTGGCTTGCGCGCGTCGTCTTCCCCGAGCCGGCAACCAAACTCGACATCGAGGTCGGCGTCGTGGCCGACATGATGGTGATCAATCCCTTCGATTTCTTCATCGAGGAATACGCCGAAACGTTTCCTTTTTCGTACGAAGCGAGCCTCAAGGCCGATCTCGGTCCCTATTTGAGGCCCATCGCCGAGGCTGACGGCTCAAGCCCGGGCCCCCAACTCTCGCAATGGCTCAAGGGACTCCCGGAGATTCCGGCCGGAGGCATGCCCACAGCGAGTTTCCTCGTTGACGTCAACGCAGCGGTCTATCGCGATATCAACTATTCGGTGCGGATGGAGGTCGGCGTTCAATCGCCGGACGAGACACTTTCCAGGCGCATCGGGTCATGTCGCGACTCCGCGTGGCTTCTTGTGTCAGTACTGCGCCAATACGGTCTGGCTGCCCGGTTCGTATCGGGCTATCTCGTCCAGCTCGCTTCGGATCAGCAGAGCCTTGACGGCCCGAGCGGGCCCGCCCAGGACTTCACAGACCTGCATGCGTGGGCAGAGGTCTTCATACCCGGTGCCGGCTGGGTGGGTCTCGATCCAACGTCGTCACTGTTCGCCGGTGAAGGTCACATTCCCCTATCGGCGACACCGGATCCCGCCAATGCCGCGCCGATCTCGGGCATAACCGAGCCCTGTGAGGTGACCTTCAGCTTCAGCAACACGGTGCGCCGAATCCACGAGGACCCGCGGGTGACGTTGCCGTACACGCCCGAGCAGTGGGCCAACATCGACTCCCTCGGCAATCACATTGACGAGAGATTCGCCGACGGTGATGTTCGACTGACCATGGGCGGCGAGCCGACGTTCGTATCGATCGATGACATGACGTCGCCCCAATGGACCACGGATGCCGACGGCGACGACAAACGCGCCAAGGCCGGAGAGCTTGCCGAACGGCTGCGCAACCAATATGCCGGGGGCGGCATCGTCTTGCGAGGTCAAGGCAAGTGGTATCCGGGTGAGCCCCTGCCGCGGTGGCAGATCGCACTCCTGTGGCGCGGCGATGGTACGCCGATGTGGAGCGATCCGAGCCTTTTCGCCGACCCCTGGCATGCCGATGAGGCGGACGAAAAGTCCGAGGACAAGGCCGAGACGCTAGTCAAGACGATCGGAGCGAAGCTCGGGTTGCCCGAGTCCCAATGCATCCCCGCCTACGAAGATCCGCTTGCTGCGTTGGCCTTCGAGCTGCGGCGGCCCAACGGTGAGCGCCCCGATGTCGATCCAATGTCACCTGATGCGGCCTTTGTCCAGGGTCTCGATGACTCCGTCCCAACTCCCTCGGCCTGGGTGCTTCCCTTGGTGGTGGGGGACGAATGGCTGAGCCCCGCATGGTCGTTCCGCCGGGGACGACTGGTGCTCCTGTCGGGAGATTCCCCGGCTGGTTTGCGGCTTCCGCTCGACTCGATCGCCTGGGAGGACCCCCAGCCGCCGGGGGAGCCGTCGTACATGGAGGCAGGACCCTCACTCGCTGTTGGCGGTCATACGGCCGAAGTGGTCGACCCGAAGCAGCGGCCGACCACGGCTCTCGCGATCGAGTCGCGTGGTGGCTTCGTGTTCGTCTTCCTGCCCCCGACCGAGCGGCTTGAGGACTTTGTCGATCTGATCGCTCTGATCGAATCGGCCGCGAGCGAGCAAGACATCAAGCTTGTTCTTGAGGGGTATGGGCCGCCGCCCGACACTCGCGTCACCCAACTCGTCGTCACACCTGACCCGGGGGTCATCGAGGTCAACGTTCACCCGACGTCGAGTTGGAGCGAACTCGCGACTCTGACCGACACGTTGTATGAGCACGCGCGCCAGACCCGTCTGGGCACCGAGACGTTCGACCACGACGGGCTTCATGGTGGAACCGGCGGCGGCAACCACATCACCCTTGGTGGCGTGACCCCGGCCGAGTCGCCGATGTTGCGGCGCCCCGATCTGCTGGTCAGCCTGCTCACGTATTGGCAGCGCCATCCTTCACTGTCCTACCTTTTCTCCGGACGGTTCATCGGTCCGACGAGTCAGGCACCGCGCGCAGACGAAGGCCGCCCCGAGGCCCTGTACGAAATGGAAATCGCCTTCGCCGAGATTGAAAGGTTGTCGTCGGCCGAAGGCGGAGGGCCGGCGCCCTGGATGATCGACCGCGCTTTGCGGCATCTGTTGACCGACTTGACCGGCAACACGCATCGGGCCGAATTCTGCATCGACAAGCTCTACAGTCCTGACTCGTCGCGCGGCCGGCTCGGCCTCTTGGAGCTTCGCGGGTTCGAAATGCCGCCTCATCCGCAAATGTCGCTGGTACAGGCGCTCCTTGTCCGCTCGCTCGTGGCGATGTTCTGGGAAAAGCCCTTGTCGGCTCCGCTGGTCCGTTGGGGCACCGAATTGCACGAACGCTTCCTGCTTCCGCACGCCGTCATCGCCGATATTGAGGATGTCGTCTCGGACCTTCGCGCCCATGGCATCGAGTTCGATTCATCGTGGCTTGACCCGTTCACAGAATTCCGCTTCCCGCGGATCGGTCAAACCCGCGTTGCAGGGGTCGACCTCGAGCTGCGTTCGGCGATCGAACCGTGGCACGTCCTGGGCGAGGAGGCGACGGCCGGCGGGACTGCCCGCTACGTCGACTCCTCCGTCGAGCGGCTCCAGGTCAAGGCCAAGGGATTCATTCCGGGCCTGCACATGCTGACGTGCAACGGCATACCGATGCCAATGACCGGCACGGATGCCAAGGGCGAGTACTACGCCGGCGTTCGCTATCGGGCTTGGCAGCCGCCGTCGGCGTTGCACCCTTCGATCGAAGTCCATTCACCCCTAAAATTTGACCTTGTGGACCTCTCCTCGCGCACCTCGCTCGGAGGTTGCGTCTACCACGTGGTCCATCCCGGTGGCCGCAACTACGATCATCCGCCGATCAATGCGTCCGAGGCCGAGGCGCGACGTTCCCGCCGTTTCGAGGCAACAGGGCATTCCGGGGGAGAGATCGATGTGCCCGCGCTACTTGAGGCAGCCAACTGGTCGGTGAGTAACGAGTATCCGCGCATCCTCGATCTGCGCCGGCACGTGCCAACCTCGTGGGGTCGTTCGTGACGGTTGTCGATGACTATGTCGCTGCAGTGGGGCAACCGACTCTGTCGCAGGAGGCCCCGAGGTTCGACGAGCTCGTAGCGCCCGACGGCAGCCTTCGGCCGGCGTGGAGGGGCTTGCTTCCGGGTCTCTTGCGCATGGACCCACAGGATTTGCAAAGGGCGCGATTCGACGTCGTTCGTCTCCTCGAAAACGACGGCGTCACCTACAACAGCCCCGAAGCGAGTGGTCTCGGTGATCAGACCGAAGAGAACCGTTGGCGTCTCGACCCGATACCGATGGTCATCGGCGCCGAGGAATGGTCGTCGCTGGTCGTCGGGATCGTTCAGCG
>JBDSQP010000299.1:0-4416 GCA_039929755.1 Aeromicrobium sp.
GTCGTTGGGCTCGTTGATGTCTTCGTTCCGAGCCTTGATCGCAGCCCTTTTGCGTTTCGCGACCCCGCATCTGTAGAGCCACGTGGAAACGCCGGTCCAGGCCAGCAGGAGCGGGCTCATTCCGAAGACGAACCAGATCGTTCGCCACCAACTGTTGACTCCGTAGCCATAGTGAAGGACTCCGGATCGCCACGAATCCCAGACCGTGTTGGACCAGGTTTCCTGTTTGGCGAACGACGTCTGCTCGATGTGGGTGGCATCGTGCCGATCGACCGCGAACACGACCCTTCCCGGTCGGGGGCCATGGCGACGAGGGTCGGGATGTGTTGAAAGACGCACCTCGTATGAGCCGGCCCTGCCCGGCTCGGACGGGCCCTCGACCGAGGTGACCGTACCTGGTGATTGCGCTTTCGCGGCGGCGACAGCGGCAGCGAGCCCGATATCAGGGGTCCCCTTGGGGGCAGCGTGGGAGGAGAAGTCGCGGTCGGAGTCCGGCTTGGCGACGCCCCCGGTGAGGGCGTACCAGGCGTTCTCCATGGCCGGCAACTCAAAACTGGCTCCGGTGAAGCCCCACATCACGAGGAACGGCGCCGCAACGAATCCGATGAGTTGATGGAGGTCGAAATCCCTCGTGAAGCGGGTCTTCCTCCACCGGACTCGGAAGCCATGTGTCCAGCGCTTCACACCGGGCCACCAAAGGATGAGCCCCGAGATGCCGAGGAAGAACAGCATCGTGGCGATGAGCAGGATGCCACCGGATCCCCATGTCACCTCGGGGATGACGTGGACACTGGCCCAGGGGATCGGCATGTCGAGGAATGGGACATATCCGGGGTAGTCGTCGCAGGTGAGGGCACATTCGTGAAGATTGGTGAGGAAGCCCATGACGCCGCCGTCGGGATTGACGTACCCAGTGATGTTGCCGGTTCCGGGATCGACTCCCCAGAACCCGGGGTGCTTGTCGTCGTCGGAGGACGCCACTTGAAAGAGGCCGTTGTAGATGTGGATGCCCGCCGCCTCGAACGACGGATGCGCGCGGTCGACCACGGCGACCGCATCATCAAATGACACGGGGTCACTCGTTGGGGTCGTATGGAACGTCGAACGATTGGTGGCTGCAGCCCATTCGCCCTGATAGAGGATCAGGGCTCCGGATGTGGTGATTGCCAGAAGAACAATCCCCAAGACCAATGAACTCCAGCGGTGGGTGACCACCAGAAAGCGTCGCACCGGGCGACCCTTGCGTCGGCGTCGGCTCCGCCGCGCTGGAGCAATGTCGAGTGCCAGTGCCACGGTTCTCCTAAAATTAGGTAAGGCTTACCTATCTCGGAAAACATAGGGGTTCGCGTGTGAGCACGTCAAACCCGCCACATGAGGCGCTGATCACGGACGCCCAGCGCTAACCCCGCTTCGTCACCCGCAACGCAAGCGCCGGGCAGGCAAGTGCCGCCCGACGAGCGTCGCGGACCAGACCGTCCTCGAGGCGGTCCCCGTCGATGACTGGGAAGCCCCATTCGTCGAGGCTGATCTTTTCGGGGAGCAGACGCGCGCACAGTCCGTGACCCTCGCAACGGGTCCAGTCGATGTCCAAGGTCGTCATGACGTCCGCTTAGTCGGCAGCCGCAGAATGTTGGCCGTTGGGAGGCCGCAGGACCCGTGATCGGCGTGCATACGGAACTCGTCGTCGAGCACGCTGAGCGCCGATCCTACGAATTGAACCGAGCCATCGGGATGAGCGCAGGCGCCGCGGCCGGGCACGACTCCCAGGCGACGACGTAGGGCAGCGAGTGGCTCTGTGCCACCTCCGGCGGCGAGCGAAGCGATACCTGAGGCGATTGCCGGCAACCCGAAGAAACAAGGTCCGCATTGCCCGGCAGATTCGCCGGCCAGCCATTCGCTGATCCGTACGACTTCGTCGACCACGCAGGTGCCTGGCATGGTCCGGGCAATGACGCCGGCATTGAGCGGCACGCCGGCCGCCTTGAGCTTTGCCCTGTTCACGACCAGGCCGTCGGTGTCGGCGACCCACGTTCCGTGATATCCGCCGATCAGGACGGGCGCATTGCCCGACGAATGGAGAAGGGCGCTGATCGGCACGCCGATCGGGACTTCCGCAACGCCGGGGTAGGGCACGTCGCCGATGACCGTGATCAATGTCGTTCCGGGTTCGTCGGCCGAGCCGACGCGAGAGAACTCGGCGACCCCGAGTCCGGCCAGGATGCCGACATGCGCAAACGTCTCAACATTCGATGCGAACGTCGGCCGATTTTCGATGCCTCGATGCACAGGGAGAACGCGGCGTCCGCCGGGGACGGCCCTCGAGCCGTTGAGTCCGTTGATGACGGCGCGGATCTCGCCACCGACGAAACCGTCGCCTGTGTGGGTGATGACGATGCGTCTCGCGTCGGGGCGCTCTTTGCACGCGGCGCGCAGCGAATCATGAGAGGCCCGGTCATGAACCGCAATGGCGATTCGTCGGGTTCCTAAGGCGTGGGCAACCACGAGGGCTCCATCGATGACCACGTGAGGTGCCGTGCGCATCAGCACTCGGTCCTTCATACTCGCCGGCTCGCCTTCGCTCCCGTTCACGAGAACCGCGGTCGATGATCCCTGGGGCATCGCGTCGAACTTGACGTTGACGGGGAATGCGCCCCCGCCACGGCCGAGAAGGTTCACGTCGTTCAGCGCCTTCGACAGCCATGATCTGCGACGAGTGGTGATGGCGCCGTGCAGGGTGACGTGATGATCGAAGTCGACTCGTCCGTGCTCGGCGACACCGGCCAGAAGCCGTGCCTGCCCGTAAACGTGAACCGCAGGTGACTCGATTTCGTGCATTTCTGCTTCCAAGGTCAGGGTCATGACCGGCTCCGCGCGGCGAACGATCTGGCCCGGGCTTCGGGCAGGGGGGTTGCGCGGTGATTCCGCTCGGCAACCAGCCGAGTGATGACAGCAGCGAGGACCGTGGCGCCGCAGGCGGCATACACCGCAGTCGCCCACGATGCACCGGTGTCGGTGCCCGCGAAGATTCCGTGTCCCATTGCCAGAGCCCAACCCGCGTAGGCCGAGAGATGCACATAGCGCCAGCGGCGAGCCGATGCTGCCGAAGTGGCGACCCGACCTCGTAGGGCTCCGGACACGGCGACCGCAGCGATCGCGTAGACGCTCAGCGTTCCTGCGCCGAGTGCCACAGGGCGATAGCCGGCAGCGAACGGTACGAGAGCGCCGGTGATCGAGACATCGACGAACGAGTCGACGATGATCAGGATGGCGTGTGCCAGCAGCAGCGTGAGGCCGATGACGGCGGCAGAACGGTGCGCCATCTGTTTGAGGAATCGACGGTCGAGCTGATCGGACGAGGTCACGGACTTCGGGCTCGCCGTGAGGGCGCCGAGTGCCGTGGACAGCGTGAACGCGATGAGTGCCGCCATCCCCGTGCTTCGTGCGAGCATCCAGATCGTCATCAGGCTGCCTCTCGCCGGGCGGCCGGCCAATCGCCGATGGTGGTGATGCGGCCGTCGTTGTCGACAAGCCTCGCCGCGAGCCCGAGATCGAGCAGGTAGTCCCAAGCCTCGTCGCCGAGGATGATCGCCGCGGTGCTGGCCGTATTGGCCGAGAGCGCACTCGGGGCCCATACAGTCGCCGTGCGCAGAACGCCTTCCACCGGCCGACCCGTGCGTGGGTCGATGATGTGATGAGCCTCGCCGGTGGCGGTCCGCCAGCGACGCGCAGCCGTGGATGAGGTGGCGAGGCCGCCGTGGGTCAGACCAATGCGCTGTCCCGGTTCGCCGGCCCGCTCGCTCACTCCCACTTGCCAGGGATCGCGCTTGGATCCGGCCACCGCGACGTCGCCACCGATTTCTACGAGCACGCCTGTGTTCAGCGAGTTCGCGATCATGTGGGCCGCGAGATCGGCGGTCCAGGACTTGGCTGTTGCCCCGAGATCAAGGCGCAAACCGGCGGGTATGCCTACCAAGCCGAGGTCGTGATCGACCCGGACCCGTGTCCAGTCGGCCTGATCGGGCTCCGGGTCATTGCGTACGAGCACGAGTCGCTCCCGGATCTGCTCGATGTCCCGCGCATAACCGGCATGTTCGAGGTGGGAACCGATCGTCGGATCGACGGCTCCACCTGTTTCGGCGGCGGCGTCGAGGGCCGCGTCGACGAGGGCGATGGTTCGTCCCGACACGGGAATCACGCGGCCTGCGGCGGCATTGATCCTCGAGATGTCAGAGGTGGGTTCGAAGCGGTTGGCTGCCAGAGATACCTCCGCCATCAGATCGGTGACCTTGCCCTTGGCGGCATTGAGCTTGTTCGGTTCCGTGACGGTGACGCGGACGCGGCAGGACCAGTCGTTCCAAATGGCGGAGGCGGTCATGAGGCGTTGCTCGATCCATCGTTGCTGCTCGACGAGGTCGA
>JBDSQP010000300.1:0-3684 GCA_039929755.1 Aeromicrobium sp.
GACCTAATTCATCTCATGGCCGACGAGCCATTTGGCGCGGAGGACATCGCCGAGATCGACAGCGAAGGAGTGATCTGGCGCCGCATTCACCTCAAAGACCCTGGCGAGTGACGATCCAGTGATTCTCAGTCTCATTTCGGACGCCGGGTTCCGTAAACCTCTGTTCGATTGGCTCCTCGGTGACCCTTCGCCAAAAACAGGGCCCCGCTTGAAACAGTCAAATATCTTGGATTCGTTCACTGCCGTGAGCGTCGAGAATTGTCAGACGGCGAATGAAGAGAGCGCCGATCGGAACAAAGCTGCCTAGCTCGTTGCCTCAGATAGCCCGCCATAGTTGAACCTTCAACCACAATGACTGTCAGAGCCACCCCTGTAACGGGGGTGGTTTTTGTCTTGTCGGGTGTCGCATCGGTACATATCGAGAATCGCAAAATGTTGGTCACCAGGCCGACTGACCCCTGTTGGCAAAGATTCCAACCTGACTCACTTGGGGGTATCGGTACGTGTATTTCGTACAACAGCCACCAGGGGTGGGGTGTACCGATGGTGCAGGTTGCTCGCCAGGTTTGTGTCAGACGGCGCGTGTAAAAATGAATGGTCTGACTCGGGATCGTTGCGCCTCTGATTTACACCCTGCATACCCCTGATTAACGATGGTTGCTGAACCAGAGAGCCTTATTCGAATAATCCAAAAGGCGTATAATTAGTGAAGAAGGAGACAAACAGTCTATGCCCCGAAAGACCGAGCAACAGCTCGAAAGTTGGACTGGACAGGCGAGTGACGCCGAGCAACAGCGGTATGAGTGGACCAAGGATCAGATCAAGCAAGCCCTGACTGGTGGGCGCTTCGATTCAGAGTCCTTCCTTGTGTATCCGAAGGGTTCGTATCCCAATCACACCAATGTCGTGCGTGATAGTGATGTCGATGTTGCAGTTGAACTGACTTCGATCGAACAGCACGAATTCATCCACTCGGCCAAGGGTCTGACGATCACCGACTTCGGCCTGACTCGATACACCGGCGACTACAGCGTGCCGAAGTTTAAAGATGATGTGGAGGCGGCATTGCGTCGCCAGTTCGGTTCTGCAGCTGTAGAACGGGGCAACAAGGCAATCCACGTGAAGGAATCCCGGATGGGTATCAAGGCCGACGTGGTGGTGTGCCAGACCCTCAAGAGTCATTCGTCGCGATACGCAGATGCCAGAACCGGGATCCTCATTGAGCCTGACCACGGGCAGGATATCCATAATTTTCCGAAGCATCACCTCGATGAAGGCGTGGCCAAGAACACCGCAACCTCCCGCCGCTATAAGCGGCTCGTGCGCATCGTAAAGCGCTTGGAGAACGAGATGGTGGCTGCCGGCGTTGTAGCCGAGGTGCCCTCATTCTTGATGGAGTCGATGGTCTGGAACGTTCCGAACCCGACATTCACGGACAACAGCACGTGGACTTTGCGCTTGCGTGCGGCCTTGGGCCACATCTACCACGCCGATCGATCCGAATGGCTCGAAGCCAACAAGATCAAGTTTCTCTTCCATCCTTCGCAAGGCTGGACCGAGACTTCAGCCATGACCTTCATTGAGAAGGCCTGGAACTACATGGAGTTTGAGTGATGCCGAACGCTCTTTGGACCCGAATAATCATCCTTCTCGCGGCCGGTACCTGGTTTGTCGCTGCCCTCCTCATGGGCGTTCCGGTCGATCAGGAGTGGACAAAGCCCCTCGGACTTGCGAGCTCGGTAGTCGTGCTCCTGTTGTTGGCATTCGATTCCATTCTGTGGAAGTTCCTGCCGTACAAGCTTGTACGGGTACCTAAACTTGGCGGGACCTGGAAGGCCACGCTGCAGTCGAGTTTCAAGGACACCGACGGAGAAGCGGCACAGTTTGCGTGCTTCCTTGTCGTACGACAGACGTACTCATCGATTCACATCGAGATGCTCTTTCCGAAGTCGGAGTCAGTCTCTACGAGCGCCTCGATCATCAAGACGGACGGAACATCTGAGCTTTGGTATTCCTACCGCAGTGAGGCTCACTCACTCGATCGCGATGGTAATCCGCCCCACAAAGGCGCAGTGCAGCTGCGTATCGCAATGAACGGCGATACCAAGCTCGCGGGTGGGTATTGGACCGATCGTCAGACCTATGGATGCATCGAGACCGTCGAACACAAGCCCACGATCATCAACGACTACAAGACTGCTCTCGGGGCGTTCGACAATTAGTTGATGCCTCGCCAATCAAAAGATCACTATCTCGAAATCCACAGATGGCTCGCCGAGCTGTGGATAGATTGGCCACACGCCTTTGGTTTCATCTCCCCGCCCGAACAGACGTATCTGCATAAGTACTTCTGCCCAAGCATGGATCTGTCCCAGGCAGAAGTATTGGACCATCGGAAACAGATGGCGCTGAAACATCCGAGCTTGCCGCAATGTGCCGGCCGGGCAGCGCGGAAGCTTGGCCGCGAGATTGATCGGCGGCGCCATGTGCCCGAGCTGGGCAACGACAAACCTAGAATCGCCACAGCAGCTGGTCGCCGCCCGCTGGTGGTGAGCGCGGTGATCCGACCTGAGGTTGATGCTGATGCCATGGCACGGTTGTTTAGAGAGATGATGCGTGAGCGGTCACACTCAGGAACCGAAGATCAGGCCGCCTAGGTAGTCTGGGCCAGCGCGTGTCGCCGAAGGGCCTTCATGACAGCCGAGTTGCTGCAGCCGTACTTCTCGGCGATCGCGTTGAAGGTCCAGCCAGCATCACGCAGGGCTTTGGCGTTGGCGAGCTCGTCGGTGGGGATGCCGATCTTCTGCTTGCGGGTCTTGATGCCGCGCTTGGCGAGATGTCTGAGGACCGTTTGGTCGTCCACTTGGTTCTTTCGACCCACGGCTCCTGCTGAGAGTCCGGACTGGTAGTCGGCGACCAGAACATCAACGAGTGCCGGGGAGAGGCGCGGCCGGCCGGTTCGACGGGGATGGATGGCTCGTTCGCGAGGGATTTCGCCTGGAATGAGCAGTGTCAGGGAGGGATCTGCGAGGAGTTTCTCGATCCTGGCCCAGAGTGAATGGGTCCAACGTTGTCTCAGTTGGCCCGCCAAGATCTGAGCCCGTCCCCATTCTTTGGGGGCGGGCTCAGTTGCGTACTGACCGCCGTGATCTGAGGCGGGGCGGAGGTTGTACAACCCAGGGACGGGGTCGTTCCTCGGCCAGGACCCCATCCCGGGCGGCAGGGGGGCACGCCTCACTGCACTACCGTTGTTGAGAGACCCTTGGAACCTGAGGGAACCTGGCAACAGGAGGTCCGTCATGTCCGTTCAGAGCACGCCGTCCAGTCCGACCGCCTACCCTGCGCGTCTCGACGTTGACTACTCGGCTCAGTACAACCGGGTGACGACCTTGTTCCGGATCGTGTTGATCATTCCGATTGCGATTATCTACGGGGTGCTGACGGCCGGCGCGACCCAGCAGATCTACGACCACGGCGGGAATGCGGCGCTCACCACGGGCGGTGGGATCGCCGCTGGCTTGTTCCTGGCGACGTTGCTGATGATCCTCTTCCGGCAGCGCTACCCGCGCTGGTGGTTCGACTTTGCCCTCGAACTGGCTCGGTTCGACGCCCGCGTCGGCGCCTACTTCGTGCTCCTCCCAGACAAGTACCCCTCGACGGTCGAGGAGCAGAATGTTCACCTCG
>JBDSQP010000301.1:0-3063 GCA_039929755.1 Aeromicrobium sp.
CATCGGACCGCCGATCACGAACTTGCCGGTCGGGTTGACCAGCAGCCGGTAGTCGGACTTGTCGATGTCGAACGTGTCGAGGATGACGTCCACGACGTGCTTCTTGATATCGGCCGTCAGCTGGGTGTCCAGGTCGATGCCGTCCTCGTGCTGGGTCGACAGCACGACGGTGTCGACGCGCACGGGCTTGTCGTTGTCGTCGTACTCGACGGTGACCTGGGTCTTGCCGTCGGGACGGAGGTAGGCGAGCGTGCCGTCCTTGCGCGCTGCCGTCAGCTGCTCGGCGAGGCGGTGCGCGATCGTGATCGGCAGCGGCATGAGCTCAGGAGTCTCGTCGCAGGCAAAGCCGAACATGAGGCCCTGGTCGCCGGCGCCCTGGAGGTCCAGCGGATCGGCCGAACCTTCGGAGCGACCCTCGAACGCCGTGTTGACGCCCTGAGCGATGTCGGGCGACTGTGCGTCGAGAGTGACCTGCACGCCACAAGAAGCACCGTCGAAACCCTTGACGGAGGAGTCGTAGCCGATCTCGAGCACGCGGTCGCGCGCGATCTTGGCAATGTCGACATATGCTTCGGTGGTCACTTCACCGCCGACGACGATGAGGCCGGTTGTGATGAAGGTCTCACACGCAACGCGGCTCTTGGGATCCTGCGCCAGCAATGCGTCGAGGATGCTGTCGCTGATCTGGTCAGCAATTTTGTCCGGGTGTCCCTCGGTGACGGACTCGGACGTGAAGAAGCGGCTCACTTTTTCTCCTGGGTTGGGCAACGATTAATTCTATAACGCGTGAAACTTGAAAAGGTGATCAGTCCAAACGATGGGAAACGGCATCCCAGATCGCATGGGCAAGAACAACCTTGGGACCGAAGGGCACGTGATCGACCGATCCGTCGGCGCCAAGTATGACGGCTTCATTGTCAGTTTGTTCGAAGGCACGACCCGCACTGACATCGTTGACCACCAGAAGATCGCATCCCTTGCGGGCAAGTTTGGATCGTGCGTGGTCGATCACGGTGCCGTTGACATCGCCGGTCTCCGCGGCAAAACCGACGATGACCGGGAGTTTACTGGTGCGTCCGGCAACGAGCTCGACGAGAATGTCGGGGTTTTCGACAAGCTTGATATCAGGTGCAATGCCTTCGGCATTCTTCTTAATCTTGGCGTCGGCGAAGGTGACCGGGCGGAAATCTGCCGGCGCCGCTGCCATCACGATCACATCTGCGTCGACGGAGAGGCGGTGCATCGCTTGTCGGAGGTCTTCGGTACTGACAACCGAAACGATCTCCACCCCAGCAGGGGCAGGGATGTGGACGTTGGCCGCCACGACGGTGACATCGGCACCGCGGGCAACTGCCGCTTCAGCGAGCGCATATCCCTGACGCCCCGACGAGCGGTTGCCCAGGAATCGTACGGGGTCGATGTACTCCCGCGTGCCGCCCGCGGAGACAACGACCCGTTTTCCGGCAAGATCGCGTTCGCGGGGTTCGAGCGTCTGGATCGCGAGCGCAAAGATCTGGTCGGGGTCCGGAAGACGGCCTTTGCCGGCGTCCTTGCCGGTCAGGCGCCCAACGGCAGGCTCGGCGACGATGTAGCCACGCGAACGAAGGGTAGCGACGTTGGCTTGAGTAGCCGCGTTCTCCCACATTTCGGTATGCATGGCAGGCACAAAGATGATCGGACAACGCGCCGTCAACAGAGTGTTGGTCAGCAGGTCATCCGCGAGTCCGTGTGCCGCCTTGGCGAGGATGTTGGCGGTCGCAGGAGCGACAACGATAAGGTCCGCCGACTGTCCGATGCGGACGTGGGCAACCTGGTCGACGTTTTCGAAGACACTCGTCTGGACGGGCTTGCCCGACAATGCTTCCCAGGTCGCCGCTCCGACAAACTTGAGTGACGACTCAGTGGGAACCACCCGAACGCTGTGTCCGGATTCGGTGAAGAGCCGCAAAAGTTCGGCAGCTTTGTATGACGCGATCCCGCCGCTCACGCCGAGAACAACTTCACTCATGACAACCCTCACTCATGACGACAGCATTCATGAAAACTGCACCGAAGCGAGGAGTCAGGACTCCTCGGGCTCGATGTCCTCACACGTCAACAGATCCGCGTTGATCTCGCGCAAAGCGATCGAAAGTGGCTTTTCCTGCACGTGGGTTTCGAGCAGCGGTCCTACATACTCGAGCAGGCCTTCGCCAAGCTGCGAGTAGTAGGCGTTGATCTGGCGAGCACGCTTGGCGCTGTACAGAACGAGTTTGTACTTCGAGTCTGTCTTGGACAACAGATCATCGATTGGAGGGTTGGTTATGCCTTCGGCGACAGAACGGGTCCCAGACACTATTTGGCCTCACAAAGTTTCAGGAATTCAGCCGGCTGATGCCGGAACTGAACAAGTCTACCAATTCTTCACAGGCAATGCGGACATCGGTGTTGACGATCGTCGCGTCAAATTCACTTTCGGCCCGCAGCTCTTCCCTCGCGGTCTCCAAACGACGCTCACGTTCGGCAGATCCTTCAGTTCCGCGGCCCACCAGTCGACGCACCAATTCATCAAAACTGGGGGGCGCGAGGAAGCATAGAAACGCCTCCGGCATCCGTGACCGCACCTGACGAGCACCCTGCAGGTCGATTTCCAGGAGTGCCAGCTTGCCTTCGGCAATGGCTTGCTCCAAAGGCGCACGAGGCGTCCCGTAGCGCGCCGCCTTGTGCACGACGGCCCATTCGAGCAGGCCGTCCAAGGCTATGAGTTCGTCAAAGGCTTCATCGCTGATGAAGTGATAGTGGTAACCATCGATTTCGCCCGGGCGCGGTTTGCGCGTAGTGACAGAGACCGAGATCCAGATCTCGGGGTGCTGTTCACGTACGCAGGCTGCAACGGTCCCCTTGCCAACGGCGGTGGGACCGGCGAGAACTATGAGACGGGGCGGGGCGACCTGTGAAGGTCGCTCAGGCACGGTCTTTGAACTCGCGCAGCAGCGCGGAAACCTGGTTGACGCCCAAGCCGCGCAGACGGCGACTGTCTGCGATGCCGATGCGCGCCATGATTTCCTTGGCGCGAACCTTGCC
>JBDSQP010000302.1:0-2434 GCA_039929755.1 Aeromicrobium sp.
ATTGTTGACGACCAGGTCGAGGCGGCCGTACGTTTCGACGATCCCGGCAATCAACGGGTCGACAGCGTCGGCGTCCCGTACGTCGCAGATCCGATGGTCCGTGCCCGCGGCCGGATCGGGAGCGACAGAGCGGCCGCAGGTGACCACGGTGGCACCCGCTTCGACGAGCACGGATGCGATCCCACGACCGATCCCGCGTGAGCCACCGGTCACGAGGGCGATGCGTCCGGAGAGGTCCAAGGCCAGAGTCATGCTGATAGGCTACCAAGCAAACGTTAGGTAGGTAGCAATGAGCGTCAATTCCGACCTCAGGGACGACGGGATCCTCGTCGTCACGATGGACCAGCCACCCGTCAACGCCCTCACGGTGCAGGGCTGGTTCGACGTGGCCGACGCCCTGAATTCCGTGGTGGCCAACCCCGCCGTCAAGGTCGTCATACTCCGCGCCGAGGGCAAGGGTTTCAACGCCGGTGTGGACATCAAGGAAATGCAGAACACCACAGGCTTCGATGCCCTGATCGGCGCCAACAAGGGTTGCTTCGCCGCCTTCAAGGCCGTGTATGAGTGCGCTGTCCCTGTCATTGCTGCAGTGAACGGATACTGCGTCGGTGGCGGTGTGGGCCTGGTCGGCAACGCCGACATTGTGGTCGCCAGCGACGATGCGTACTTCGGCGTTCCCGAGGTCAACCAGGGCGCGCTCGGCGCCGCGACTCACATGGCGCGACTCGTGCCGCAGCACCTGATGCGCACGCTCTACTTCACCGCTCGCACGATCCCGGCGGCCGACCTGATCCAGCATGGGTCGGTGTACGCCGTCGTCCCCCGAGCCGAGCTCGACGACCTGGCACTCGGCCTTGCCGCCGAGATCGCGTCCAAGGACGGCCGGGTCATCCGCGCCGCCAAGGAGGCGCTCAACGGCATCGACCCGATCGACGTCAACCACAGCTACCGATTCGAGCAGGGATTCACGATGGAGCTCAACCTGATGGGCGTGAGCGATGAGCTCCGCGATGACTTCGCGGGGACGGCGAAAAGTGGGCAGAGTGCCGGAACGGCGAAAAGCGGGCAGAGTGCTGGTACCGAGAAGGGCAAGAAATGAGCAAGCCCCGCGACAAGCAGATGACGATCGATGAGGTCGTCGCTCAACT
Organism: Aeromicrobium sp.; assembly: GCA_039929755.1. GTDB lineage: Bacteria > Actinomycetota > Actinomycetes > Propionibacteriales > Nocardioidaceae > JACMOZ01. Next base: position 1,149 of record JBDSQP010000302.1, read on the forward strand.
CTCTGACGGTATGACGATCGGGATCGGCGGATGGGGTCCTCGTCGCAAGCCGATGGCACTGGTCCGCGCGATTCTGCGCTCGAACCTCAAGGACCTGACCATTGTGAGCTGGGGCGGCGCCGACGTCGGCCTGCTCGCCAGAGCCGGCAAGATCCGCAAGGTCGTTTATGCCTTCGTCTCGCTGGACACCGTCCCGCTTGAGCCGAACTTTCAGCGCGCTCGACAGGCCGCCACCATCCCCGAAATCGTCGAACTCGACGAAGGCATGTTCCAGACGGGCCTGTATGCCGCGGCCCAGCGGCTCCCGTTCCTGCCGATGCGCGCCGGCCTCGGCTCGGACGTGCTGGTCAACAACAGCTGGATCAAGACCGTCGCCAGCCCGTATGCCGACGAGAACGAGGACTTCGAGGAGCTCACCGCGGTCCCCGCATTGAAGCTCGATGTCGCACTAGTGCACCTCAACCGCGCCGACGCTCATGGCAATGCGACCTACTTGGGTCCGGATCCGTACTTCGATGACCTGTTTGTGCAGGCCGCCGACAAGGCATTCCTGTCGTGCGAGCAAATCGTCGACACGGCTGGGCTCACTGTCGACACACCAGTCCAGCGACTGTTGATCAGCCGGATGATGATCGACGGCGTTGTCGAGACACCCAACGGTGCCCACTTCACGACCTGCACTCCGGACTACGAACGGGACGAGAAGTTCCAGAAGACCTATGCCGCCGCGGCTGGTGGGTCTGACGAGGACTGGGCCGAGTTCGAGCAGCGCTTCCTCGCCGGCGACGAAGCCGCGTATCAGGAAGCCGTCACAGCGTTTCACAGTGAGCAGAGCGCCGACGAGGAGGCTGCCAAATGACCGAGTCGACCCGCGCAGAGGTATGCGCCGCCGCCATTGCCGATGCGTTCAAGGACGACGGCGAGATCTTCGCGAGCCCGATGGGGATGCTCCCGATGCTGGGTGTCCGGCTCGCCAAGCTCACGTCCAACCCGGACCTGGTCATCTCCGACGGCGAGTCGCTGTTCCTCGGCGGAACTCCACCGCTGTTCGCCAAGGCCGACGTCGTCGAAGGTTGGATCCCGTTTCGCCGGGTCTTTGACGTGGTTGCGTACGGCAAGCGTCACGTGATGATGGGCGCGACCCAGGTCGACAAACACGGCAACCAGAACATCTCCGCAATCGGCGATTTCGCCCAGCCGAAGCGACAGCTGCTCGGCTCGCGCGGCGCCCCAGGCAACACGGTGAACAACCGGACGTCCTACTGGGTGCCGAAGCACGGACCCCG
>JBDSQP010000303.1:0-3117 GCA_039929755.1 Aeromicrobium sp.
GGAGGTTGATCTTCTGTTCCTTGGCGAAGTCGAGAACGGCCTGCGCCTTGCCTTGGCGCCACAAGGTGTTGCCCTTGGCCCGGCCGGTGAGCTTGCCGTCTTCGTTGACTTCAAGATCGGAGCACAACACGTGGGTGATGCCAAGCGATCGGGCGGCCGGCTCGACCTGGAAGCGCGAGGCCGATGACGCAAGCACGAGCGTATGGCCCATACGTTCATGGGCCCGAATGAGTTGCCAGGCTTCAGGAAACACCCTGCCGGCGATCTGCTTTGCGAAGACCTTCTCGCCGATCGCACTGAGTTCGTCCATCGTGCGTCCGGCCATGTGTCCGAAAACCACTCCGAAGAACTTCTCGAACTCTGATTCGGTGGTGATACCACGCATCCCGTGACGGATCGTGTTGAAGGCTTCGGTGGGACCGATCTCGAACTGGCGCAGGCGGTGGCTGTAGAAGGCTCCGGCTGAGAAACCGTGGATGATTGTCCCGTCGTAGTCGAAGAAGGCGCCTATGTCGGGGCCGCGGGGACCGGCAAGCACCTCCGCCACTGCATCAGAAGTCGCCACCGGTTACCTCTGCTCGCATCGACGCATCCAAAGACTCGGCCGTGCGAGCGGCTTGCACGAGCTCGCGCGCCCGGGACGCCGCTTCTCTCCGCCGAATTGCGAGATCGAGGCCTTCGCTCTTGATCAGTCCGTGATTGTCAGCTAGCTGCAAGGCAGCATTGAACAATTCGCGTGAAAGGGACTCAGGTCCGTGCAGGCGCCCTTGCAGCAGCATCTGCTTCCCCACTGCTTCGCAGTCGTTGAGGAACGCCTTGTCCTCCGGCCGCTGGTCGCCTTTGAGGGCCGCGAGGCGTTCGAAGACGACGAGCTGAGCGTCGAGGAACGAACGCAGGACGCGATGGGCCATCAGGAATCCGGAGCCGGTGAGGCGACGGCCGATGTCTTGCGAGGTGATGGTGCTTCGATCCCACTCGGGAGTGATGAGCATCATTTCGTCGATGAGTTCAGCCTCATACGTATCTCGATCGGGAAAGAAGAACTCGAACTTCATCTGATCGCGCAGGCGCTTCGCCTCGGCCCAGCCTTCGCCGATGGGATCCGCAGCTTCGGATCCCGAGGCGTGAAGCATCGACAATTCGATGATCGCCCTGTTGACGAACCAGTGGATGGCGTTGTTGCGATAGAACGCCGCGTCGAGATGCTTGCCCGGAGCGATCGAGAACACGGGATGCTCGCCGCCCGCGTATGTTGTCACGACGCCGGCGCGATCGAGTTCGCCGAGCACAGTCGCGATGCCGCCCGGCCTGCGAAGGGTCCCAAGATCGATCGCGGGTATGTTCCGCGCTTCCACGTAGTCGAGGATCGGGCTGAGTACGCGTCTGATCTGCTCGATCGTCAAGGCTTCGTCGCGAACCCCGAGAAGCGTCAACGCCATGAGGGCGTTGGTCGTGATCGGTGCGGCGCGGTTGATCCCGACGGCTACGTCGAAGGCGATTCTTTGAAGGGCAAGCCTCTGCTCGGACTCGGAGGCATCACTGGGAGCGAGTCGGTCCCGGATCGGAAACGCTTCGCCGAAGCGAACGTGCGCGGCGCCGGAACTGCCGTATTGCGATCGCGCGTATTTGGCCAACCACGTCAGTCCCTCCTTCTTCTTGGCCCCGCCGGACTGCTCGGCCGACATGGCCGACACTTCGGGCAGTCGCTCGTACGTGATCGACACGGGCACGAGGTAGACGTCCTCGGTTCGGCCACGCTGGATGGCGGCGGCGACATAGCGCAGCAAGCCGAATCGTGGTGGCCGCAGCTTGCCCGTGCGTGAGCGGCCACCCTCGAAATACCATTCGAGATTGAATCGCTTGGACAACAGATGACCGAAATACTCCTGGACGACCAGTTTGTAGACCTCGTCGTCACCGAAACTGCGACGTATGAAGACGAGTCCTGCCCGACGGGCCAGCGGACCGAATGGCCAGAAGTTGAGATTGCTCCCGCCCATGACGTGATTGCGCGGGAAGTCATTGGTCGACAGGACGCCGGCGAGTACGAGGGGGTCGGCGTAGGAACGGTGCGACGGCAGGAAGATCAAGGCATGGCGCTTGTTGAGTTCGCGCAGTCGCTCGAGGCCGCTGTCGTCGACATCGACCCGCCACGTCTTGGAGTGCAAGGGACTCATGATCCCGGACCAGAGGTCGGTCGCAATCCGGCTCTGAACGGCAACGAGCTCGTCTAGGCAATCCGCGGCGCGTTTGTGGATCTCCTCCTCTGTCAGGTTGAGGTCGAGTGCCAATGCCGACAACTCGTCACGGAAGTCGGCGCGATCGAGGATGTGTTCGGCAACCAACCGGGGCACCTTGTAGCGTTCGCCGATGACCTGACGTTCCGATCGGGCCAGGGTGACGACCGCGGCGCGCCTCACATAGCGGGCGAATGCCACTGGGTCCGATGAGCCCTGGGTCTCTGTGTCATAGCGCTTGCGGAGGTCGCTGAGTGTCGCAGGCTCACCGACGACGATGCGATACCGATCGGGTTCCCGATCCGCGATCCGTCGTTGCCTCCGTCGCCCAGGACGGTGCGGATTGGCGAGTGAGGCGAGATCGGACCATCTCGTCTGTCGTGCGCCATCTCGTTCGCGCGGCAGCCAGACCACTCTCAGCGGCGTGACCAGTTCGTCGCCCGCACCCGGTAGCTCATCTGCAATTTGTTCGACTGTGCCGCTGAGGACCCGGACCGTTTCGGGATTCTCCATGCCACCGCTCAGGACCCATGTCTTGATCAGATCGAGCTCGACCCCGGTCATCGTCACGGCCAGGGCGAATTGCCCGGAAGCACGCGGATTGTGTGCGGAAGCCTCAGACATTTCTCGACCATACCGCTCATCCGACGCGTGTCGTGGCTATCCTTCAAACCGGAAATGACGAAGGCCCCCGCCAATCGGCGGGGACCTTCGCAGTTCTTCGTCAGGCAGTGCTGACTTAGAAGGCGGACTCGGCGAGGTCCATGATCGAACCGTCGATGTTCTCCGAGATCGCACGCTCGCCGGCCAACTTCGGCAGGACATTGCGTGCGAAGAACTGGGCCGCGGCAACCTTGCCTTCGTAGAAGTCCTTGTCGCT
>JBDSQP010000304.1:0-4194 GCA_039929755.1 Aeromicrobium sp.
AAACTTGATCCGAATGGCAATCCCTATCTTCTGACGGGCTATTCGTCGGCCGTTTCCACCACGACCCAGTCGACCTTCACGTCGGCTCCAGCGTCGAGTTTTTCGATCGTCGGCACGTCCAACAAGACGGTCACACTGCGGTGGAAAAAGGTCACAGGCGCCACGTTCTATCGAATCCAACAGATCCTCGGCACCGACAAGAGATACCTCAACACCAACGTGCCGGGAAGCCAGGCGGGCGTCAGCACAAGTGGCGACTACGTCTACCTCACGCTCAATAAGTTTTGTGACACCGCCAGCATCGCGACCAAATGCACGGGGTTCACCGCGGGCAAGGTCTACACGTTTCGGGTTGCGACATACGGCGATCAAGACGGAGCAACCGTCGCCATCGCCGACTACACGGCTTCACCGGGACTCTCGACGGCCGTCAGCGCCCTTCCCCTGGCCACGCCAAGAAACCTCGAAAAGGATGCTACGACCTACAACAGCATCACGCTGAGCTGGGATGCCGTCGCCGGCGCAACTTCATACCGACTCCAACAGCGGAAGACTTCCTCGTCCAGCTCGACGGAAGCGCGCTACCTCTACAACCTGTGCGGCACCGATTCGCCCGTCGTCTGCACCAACAACAGCGGTCGCATCAGCGTGACCCTCAAGAACTGGGCTTCGAACAACGTTCCCGTCACCGAGGCGCTCAAGTCCAACACCAAGTACTTCTTCAAGATCTCCGCGGCCTTGCCGAATGGAAGTCCCGGTGTCGTGACTGACACCTACACCCAGTTTGACGATCGCGCCTCGGAGTACTCGCCGAGCTACCTCACGGTGTCCACGAGCGCCTATCAGTACTCCCCGCCGCCGATTCACAATCAGTTGTCGGGCACTTCAAGCATTCGGCTTGCGTGGGCTTCGGCAGCATCTGGTGTCTACTACCAGCTTCAGCGTTCGTCGACGAGTGACTTCTCCACCACAATCTCGAGCTACTGCACGCCGATCGACACCCTCACCTACAGATGGGCCGGGCTGGCGAAGGAAACCACGTACTACTTCCGTATCCGGGTTTCGAAGTCCTCGACCTGCAGTTCTGGGGCCAGCGATTTCTCCCCGCCCATCTCCGCCCGTACGACCGACGGAGCGGGAAGCCTGTCCGGAACGGTCTCGGGGCCGTCCAATGCGATCAGCACGATGCGTGCGGCGGCGTACGCCTATCAGGACGGGCAGACCAGCTCCAATGTCGAGGTTGCCGCAGCCACGCGTGTCAGTTCTGACGGCTCGTTCAGCCTCACCGGATTGCGCCCGGGCAAGTACCGGGTCCTGCTGAGCCAGATCGGCGGAACCAACTACGTATCGCCGTGGGTCAACAATCGTTCAACCTGCACGACCTACAACGCCGAGTGCCACAAGTTCATGGTCAAATCCACGATCTTTACCGTCACCACCGGAACGTTGGTGCCGATCGGCAGCACGACCGTCGGCAGCGGAGTGTCGCTGGATGGAACGGTGAAGAACTCGGCGGGCAGCCCGATCTCCACCGTCGATGTCACGGCGATTGCCGCCACAATGGACCCCAGTGATGTCGACGCTTCCTATCGTGAGGTGCAGGACAACGCGAGGTCTGCCTTCGATGGTTCTGGTTCGTACTCCCTCACCGGCCTTTTCCCGGGCAAATACAAGATCGCGTTCGCGAAGTCCGGTTATGTGACCTATGGCGTCTGGCTGGACCCGATTCAGAGCTTCCCGGGCAATCCGAGCGGTCTCAACGTCCGTATCTGTCGCACCGGCGTGACCTGCACCGCGACGCCTGGCGCCACTGTCTACAGCAACGGCTAGCGCAAACTCCCGAGGTGAGTGCTATCGTTTTTGACATGCGATTCGCGAATCTCCTTCTTCGCTGCCGCGCCGAGGTCCTTTAGCCGGACCCCTCGACGCGGAGTTTGTCATGACCGGCTGAGCACGCTGTGAACATTCAGACAAACCGCATTTGAGGAAGCAACATGACCAACAATATTTTTGAGCGGGGCAACCCCGTTTCACCCCAACAGCCCAGTGGTATGCCCTACGAGCGCTACCGCGCGTTCGCTCCGATCGACATTCCGGACCGTACGTGGCCGTCCAAGGCCATCACCCAAACCCCGCGCTGGCTCTCCACGGACCTGCGCGACGGCAACCAGGCGCTGATCGATCCCATGACACCTGCGCGCAAGCGCCGGATGTTCGATCTGCTCGTGCGCATGGGTTACAAGGAAATCGAAGTCGGTTTCCCTTCGGCGAGCGAGACCGATTTTGCCTTCGTTCGCCACCTGGTCGAAGAGGGGCTTGTCCCCGACGACGTGACGATCTCGGTCCTGACCCAGGCTCGCGAAGACCTGATCGAACGAACCATCCAGTCACTCGTCGGTGCCAAACGCGCCAACGTTCACCTTTACAACGCCGTGGCTCCGCTGTTCCGTCGCGTGGTCTTCAACGTGGACAGGGACGAGTGCCGCGCGATAGCCGTACGCGGAACTGAAATGGTCATGAAGTATGCCGACGAATACCTCGCCGACACAGCGTTCGGCTTCCAGTATTCGCCCGAGATCTTCACCGGTGCCGAACTCGAATTTTCGGTCGACGTCTGCAATGCGGTGATGGAGGTTTGGAAGCCGGGCCCCGGTCGCGAAATCATCCTGAACCTGCCGGCCACGGTCGAGATGGCGACACCCAACACGTACGCCGACCAGATCGAATGGTTCGGCCGCAACATCGAGAATCGTGAATTCGTGGCAATCTCGCTGCACCCGCACAACGACCGCGGAACGGCCGTCGCGGCCACAGAGCTGGCGATGATGGCCGGCGCCGACCGCGTCGAAGGATGCCTGTTCGGCCACGGCGAACGCACCGGCAACGTCGACCTCGTCACGCTCGGTCTGAACCTCTTCAGCCAGGGCATCGACCCGCAGATCGACTTCTCCGACATCGACGAAATCCGTCGTACGGTCGAATACTGCACGGGCCTCCCTGTGCACCCGCGCCATCCGTATGCCGGTGACCTGGTCTATACGGCGTTCTCCGGCTCGCACCAGGACGCGATCAAGAAGGGCCTGGAAGATCTCGATCGGCTCGCCGTCGAGCAGGGCATACCAGTGGGAAAGATCGACTGGGAAGCTCCTTACCTTCCGATCGATCCGCACGATGTCGGACGGTCCTACGAAGCCGTCATCCGGGTCAACAGTCAGTCCGGCAAGGGTGGCATTGCCTACATCATGAAGACCGAGCACCAACTCGACCTGCCGCGGCGCCTGCAAATTGAATTCAGCCGTGTCATTCAGACCCTCACCGAGGGTGAGCAGGGCGAGATCGATGCCGCCGAGATCTGGACGGCGTTTGCGGGCGAATACCTCGAGCGCGAGACACCGTACGCCCTCGAAGGGTTCAGCTCGACGACCAGCCCCGAGGGTCTCGATGAGCAGGTCGTTGAATTGCGCGTACGTGGTGAGCGCCAGTCGTTCAAGGGCGAGGGCAACGGTCCCGTTGCGGCCTTCGTCGAGGGTATGCGCGCTGCCGGCGCGGAGATTCGTGTCCTTGACTACAGCGAGCACGCACTCTCCTCGGGTGGTGATGCCCTTGCGGCGGCCTACGTCGAGTGCGAAATCGGTGACGAGATCATCTGGGGTGTCGGCATCCACGCCAACATCGTCACGGCTTCGCTGCGCGCTGTCGTCTCTGCGGCGAATCGCGCGGTCGCGATCACGATCCCTTAACCGCCCCGTCGCTTAGGCCAGTCTGGCTCTTAGGCCAGTCTGGATCTTAGTAATAAAGTAACCGTCGAACTGTACCGGCCGGTACAGTAAATCGGCCTCCTCGCGATATGATTGATGTGACGCCAATCACCCATTGGTGCATGTTTGCGCGATGCGATCCATCGCGCATATCGAGGAGGTTTCGTGACTCGAATCATCAATCAGGTTGCCGTGTTCGGTCTAGGGAAGGTCGGCGAACTTGTCGCCATCTTGCTGACCGACTCGGGGTTCAAGGTCGTCGGTTATGACGCCGCTCCGCGAGAGAGTCTTCAATTCGAGACCAAGCCTCTCGACATCAAGGACACCGCCGGCCTGCGTGAGGCGCTTCGCGGAGTCGATGCGGTGGTTTCGTGTCTGCCCTATCACCTCAACATCGACGTCGCCGAGGCCGCCAACGAGAGCGGCGTGCACTACT
>JBDSQP010000305.1:0-8020 GCA_039929755.1 Aeromicrobium sp.
GCGTTCATCCTCACGGGTCGTGGATCTGAGCAGCACGTCGACGGCACGGACACTGTCACCGCAGCCATCAATCTTTCGCTTGCCCTCGGACTCGTTGGCGCCGAACGTGGCGGCTACGGCGCGATCACCGGCCAGGGCAACGGTCAGGGCGGCCGCGAACACGGCCAGAAAGCCGATCAGCTTCCGGGCTATCGGATGATCACCGACCCGGCCGGACGCGAACACGTGGCCGGCGTGTGGGGCGTCGATCCCGAAATGATCCCGGGGCCCGGAAAACCTGCTGTAGAACTGCTCAACAGCCTCTCGACTCCAGGCGGACCGAAGGCACTGTTCGTCCACGGGAGCAACGTCATCGTGAGTGCGCCCGATGCCTCTGTGGTTCGCCGCCGGCTTGAGGCCCTCGACCTTCTCGTCGTATGCGACTTCGTCCCATCCGAGACCGCGCTTCTGGCGGACTACATCCTTCCCGTCACGCAGTGGGCCGAGGAGGAGGGGACGATGACCGGTCTTGAGGGCCGGGTCCTGCGTCGTCGCAAGGCGGTCGACGCTCCAGCCGGTGTCAGGTCCGAACTCGAGATCTTCGCTGCCCTCGCGGAACGCCTCGACGCACCGGGAACTTGGTCAACCGATCCGAAAGAGGTCTTCGACGAGCTCGGCCGCGCAAGCAAGGGCGGCCGTGCCGACTACTCCGGGATCTCGTACGCCCGCCTTGACGCGGATGAGGCGATCTACTGGCCGTGCCCCGACGCGACCCACCCGGGCACACCGCGGCTGTTCCAAGACGATTTCCCGACCGCCGACGGCAAGGCGAACATGATCGCCGTGCGCCCGACCGGTCCCGCCGACGACGTACGTGCCGAGGCACCGATCTATCTCGTGACTGGCCGCGTCCTGCAGCACTACCAATCGGGTGCCCAGACACGACGTGTCGCCAAGCTGAACGACTCGATGCCCCACGCCTATGTCGAGATCCACCCGAACCTGGCGCAGCGAATCGGCGTCGAAGGCGTCGAGAGCATCAGCATCCATTCGAAGCGCGGATCGATGGTGGCCCAGGCTCGCATCAGCTCGGACATCCGGCCCGACACGGTGTTCGTCCCATTCCACTTCGCCGACGAGGGCATGGTCAACGCCGTGACCAATGCGGCGACAGACCCCATCTCAGGCATGCCCGAATTCAAGGTGTGCGCCGTCCAGGTTGAAAGGACTCCAGCATGAATGGCCCCGCAATGAAGGTCGTTGTCATCGGTGCAGGAATGGTCGGCAACCGCTTTGCCGATGAGCTGAACCGGCTGAACCCTGAGATTGAGATCGACCTCCTGGGCGATGAGTCGTATGAGCCCTACAACCGCGTCCTGTTGACCGAACTTCTCGCCGGACGTGTCGACCTCGCCGGGCTTGCCTTGCCCCTGGCCGACGGCGACAACGTGCGCGTCTGGCAGGACCAGGCCGCCCTCGCCATCGATCGCCAGCGCCAGATCGTACACACGGCCGACCGTGATTTCACCTACGACCAACTTGTCTTTGCCACTGGCGCTCGTGCCCGGGTTATCCCCATTCCAGGCCTGCGCGACGGGCTTCCGCGGGGTGCGCATGTGTTGCGCAACCTCAACGACGCCCGCGACATTGCCGCGGCCACGCTTAATGCCAAGCGCGCCGTCGTGATCGGGGGAGGGCCGCTCGGCCTTGAAGCCGCCTGCGGGCTTCGCCACCGAGGCGTCGACGTCGTCGTGATGTCTGTGATGGACACCTTGCTGGACCGCGACCTCGACCCTGCGGTCGCCGATGTCCTGGAGACGAGTGCCGCAAAACTCGGCATCGATTTCGTCGGTGGTGCCGCGATTGCCTCGATCGCAGTCAAGGACTCCCATGTTGACGCCGTCAAGATGGCAAATGGTGACTCGTATCCAGCCGACCTCGTCGTCCTGGCCTGCGGCACGGCGCCGGACACGGTGATTGCTGCGGATGCTGGCCTCGAAACAAATCTCGGTATCGTCGTGGGCGATGATCTGCGGACTCCCTCGGATCCGAACATCTCGGCGATCGGCGACTGCGCCGAAACCCCCGAGGGTGTCAGCGGACTGGTTGCCCCGGGTTGGGCGCAGGCCAGGGCCCTCGCCAAGAGTCTCGCCAAAGCCACAAAAGTCGAGCCGACCTCGATCTCGGGTTCGGCGATGCGCCTGAAGGCTGTCGGTCTCAGCGTCCTCACGATGGGTACGCGCGCTTCCACGGCGACCGATGCAGACCGGGTTGTCACCCTCGAGGATCGCAGCGCAGGACGCTTCATCGAGGTTGTTGTCCGCGACGACACCCTCGTGGGCATCACGTGTGTTGGTGCCCCGGAAATCGGCGCATACCTCAGCACTCAATTCGACCGACCGGGCGTCATTCCGTCGGATCCGTTGCTTCTCCTGATGGGAGCTGCCGCAGGACAGACGGTCGAAGCCGTCTCGCCGACCACTATGCCGTCATCGACAACTGTGTGTCGTTGCAACGGTGTGACCAAGGGAGACCTGGTCCACGCCTGGGAGGGCGGATGCACAACGGTCGAAGCCCTCGCCGATCAGACCCTTGCAACAACCGGCTGTGGCGGCTGCAAAGAACTCGTGTGCGGCATCGTCGACTGGCTCGAGGCCAGTGACCCGCCTGATTCCGAATCCTCACAACGGCGATCGGCCGACCGTGAGCCAACCGTTCCCGCGAGGTAACACGATGAATCCCAATGTGAAATCTGCACTTCCTAGAGTTCACAACATGAGTGAAACCAAGAAACTCGTCATTGTCGGCGGCGGCATGGTTGCCCACCGACTGGTCGAAGCGCTGGTCGAACGCAACGCACACCACGACTGGCAGATTGACGTCTTCGGCGAGGAGACCCGTCCTCCATACGACCGCGTCGCGCTCACCTCATTCTTTTCCGATCGTGATCCGCAGGATCTTCTCCTTGGCGATCAGAGCCTGTGGAAGACCCCCGGCGTACGCCTTCATCGCGGTGCCAAGGTTGCCCACATCGACCGTGAGGCCAAGCAGGTCGCGGCACGCGGCACGACATTCGACTACGACGCCCTTGTGTTGGCTACCGGTTCATATGCCACCGTCCCGCCTGTCACAGGCTCAGACCTGCCGGGCACGTTTGTCTATCGCACCGTCGATGACGTCGCCGAATTGCGAACGTGGGTCACCGATCGTCAGGCAAAACTCAATCGTCCTGTCACCGGCGCGGTTGTCGGCGGCGGACTTCTCGGCCTTGAAGCCGCGGGCGCACTCACAGCTCTCGGTGCCGACACGACCGTCGTCGAATTCGCCGACTGGCTCATGCCTTTGCAGGTCGATGAGGCCGGCGGCGGCGCCCTTCGCCGCTTGATCGGCCAGATGGGCGTCAAGGTACGTACGTCGACCGCGACCTCGCAACTCAAGGCCGGCCGCGACGGCAACGTGGCCAAGATGCATTTTGCGGACGGCGAAAAGCTCGGTGTCGACGTTGTCGTGTTCGCCACCGGTGTCCGCCCGCGCGATGAGCTCGCCCGTGACTGCGGTCTTGAGATCGCCGAACGCGGCGGAGTCGTTGCCGATGTCGCATGCCGAACCAATGACGAAGACATCTATGCGATCGGCGAAGTGGCCTACATCGCCGGCCGCGTATGGGGTCTCGTCGGCCCCGGCTACTCGATGGCCGAAGTCGTCGCCGATCGCCTCCTGGGAGGTGAGGCAACCTTCGAAGGTGCCGACCTGTCGACCAAGCTCAAACTTCTCGGAGTCGATGTCGCCAGCTTCGGCGATGCCTTCGCCGGCGCAGAGGGAAGCCTCGAAGTCGTCTACGCCGACCCGGTGGCCGGCGTCTACAAGAAGCTCGTCATGAGTGACGACGCGTCGACCCTTCTCGGCGGAATGCTTGTCGGCGACGCATCGTCATACGCGAGCCTGCGGCCGATGGTCGGTGGCGAGCTGGGCAGTGATCCGACCGCCTGGTTGTTGCCTGAGGGTGTTGAAAAGCCCACCGGTGGCACACTTCCCGACGAGGCCAACGTCTGTTCCTGCAACAACGTGACAGCGGGCACCATCCGCTGTGCAGTGACCGAAAAGGGTTGCACCGACATCGCCGGCGTCAAGGCATGCACCAAGGCCGGCACCAGTTGTGGGTCATGCCTGCCCCTCGTCAAGAACCTCATGACGAAGGAGCTCGAGGCCGCTGGCATCGAAGTCAGCAATGCCTTGTGCGAGCACTTCGCGATGAGCCGTGCTCAGTTGTTCGACATAGTCCGCGTCAGTGGGATCACCACGTTCAGCGCCTTGGTCGAAAAGCACGGCACCGGTCGTGGTTGCGACATCTGCCGCCCCACGATTGCCTCAATCCTCGCCACCCTCCACAACGAACACGTCCTCGAAGGCGAGAACGCGGCACTGCAGGACACCAACGACCACGTGATGGCCAACTTGCAGAAGGACGGAACCTATTCGGTGGTTCCCCGCATCCCCGGCGGCGAAGTCACCCCTGACGGCCTCATTGCGATCGGTCAGGTCGCTTCCGATTTCGGTCTTTACACCAAGATCACAGGCGGCCAGCGCATCGACCTCTTCGGCGCGCGCATCGAACAGCTTCCGGCCATCTGGACCAGGCTGGTCGATGCCGGGTTTGAGTCGGGCCATGCCTACGGCAAGTCCCTGCGCACCGTGAAGAGCTGCGTCGGTCAGACCTGGTGCCGCTACGGCGTGCAGGACTCCGTTGCCCTCGCGATTGCCCTCGAGCTCCGCTACCGGGGCCTTCGCTCCCCGCACAAGATCAAGCTCGGCGTCTCGGGTTGCGCACGCGAATGTGCCGAAGCCCGTGGCAAGGACGTCGGAGTTATCGCCACAGACCAGGGCTGGAACATGTATGTCGGCGGCAATGGCGGTTTCACGCCCCGGCACGCCCAGCTCTTTGCCGAGGACCTGACGACTGAGGAGCTCGTTCAGGCCATCGACAGGTTCCTCATGTATTACGTACGCACTGCCGACCGCCTCCAGCGCACCGCGCCGTGGCTCGAAGGGGTCGAGGGCGGCATCGACCAGGTGCGCGCAGTAGTGCTCGAGGACAGTCTTAGCATCGCGGAAGATCTCGATAAGATGATGGAAGGCCATGTCGACGGATACCAGGACGAATGGGCCGCAACCCTCAAGGATCCAGAAAAGTTACGTAAGTTCGCCTCATTCGTTAACGCGCCCGAAACAGCAGACCCCGATCTTGTATATATGCCCGAACGCGGGCAGCGGCGCCCGGCCACTGAGGACGAGCGCGCCGTGTTGATCGGCGGCACCACGCTTCCGGTCCGACGGGAAGGGGTGACGGTATGAGCGAGTGCCAGCGAGCGAATCATCAATTCATGCCGCAGCCTCCGTATCGTGGGTTCTTAGCGGAGGCTTCGGTATGAGCGAGTGGACCGCGATCTGCACTCTCGATGACCTCACTCCAGACCGTGGGATTGCGGCTCTGGTCGGCGATAAGCAGGTAGCCCTGTTTCGGTTGAGTAGTGGCGAGATTTACGCAATCTCCCACCACGATCCGTACAGCGGTGCCAACGTGATGGCGCGAGGCCTCGTCGGAACCCGCGGGGGCGTTCCGACTGTGGCCTCGCCGATGTACAAACAAGTTTTCGACCTTCGCACCGGCGAGAGTATGGACGACCCCGCGGTCCGCCTCGACATCTGGCAGGCCAGAGTTGTCGACGGAGTTGTGGAGCTGTGTCCGATACCCTCGGCGGCGCGCGTGTGAGCCCGCTCGGCCCCGTCCTCGCCGGAACTCGGATCCTTGTCACTGCCCAGCGCCGGGCCGAGGATCTCGCGAACGCCCTTGAACGTCGTGGCGCGGATGTTCGCATCGCTGCCGCCCTTGGCGTCGAATCCCATATCGACGAAGACTCCCTACTTGCCCATACGCGCAGGTTAATCGCCGAACCTGTCGACATCGTGGTCGTGACCACTGGAATCGGCTTTCGCGGGTGGATGGATACCGCCGAGACCGCCGGCCTCGGCGAAGACCTTGTTGCCGCTCTTGGCAACACCCGGTTGATTGCCCGAGGCCCCAAAGCTCGTGGTGCGCTCCAGGCCGCGGGCCTCATTCCTGACTGGGTTGCCGAGTCCGAAACATCCGCCGAGATCGCCGACTTCCTGTGCGCGGAAGGTGTGTCAGGGCTTTCCATTGCCGTCCAACACCACGGCGCCGGCGACGACGGCCTTGAGTCGAGGCTCTTCGAACACGGCGCGCATCCCTTTGGACTCATTGTCTACCGCTGGGGTCCGCCGCCGGACAAGCAAGCAGTCGAGGAATCGGTTCGCGCGACCGCTGTCGGCGCTTTCGACGCCGTCGTTTTCACATCGGCACCGGCCGCTGCCGCCTGGTTGACCTCGGTGGACGAAGCCGAGGCCCGTGAGGCAATCGTCCGACTGGCCAAGGACGGCAAACTCGTGATGGCGGCAGTCGGTCCAGTCACGGCCGAGCCCTTGAGGTTCGCCGGCTTCGACCCCTTGATGCCCGACCGCGGTCGGCTCGGCTCTCTCGTACGCATCCTGATCATGAAGCTCGGCGATGACAATGGCGGCATTTCGACCCCAGCCGGACGCCTGCGTGTGCGGGCCAGCGCCGCCACGCTCGACCACGCCGTGCTCCCGTTGTCACCGGGCGGGTTCGCGATACTCAAGTTGCTTGCCGAAAGCCCGGGAACTGTTCGATCACGCGAAGAACTCCTCAAAGTCCTGCCAGGTGAATCCAACGACCCGCATACGGCCGAGGTCGCGATTGCCCGCTTGCGCGAAGCGATCGGCTCGCCGTCGATCATCAACACCGTCGTCAAGCGGGGATACCAGCTCATAGGCGAACCGGAATGAGCGGCCCGCTGATCCTGTGCAGTCACGGCACCGCTCACCCGCAGGGACGTGCCGCGATTTCCGGACTCGTTCAGGCTGTGCGCCGGGAGGCCCACCACCGCGAGATCTTTTCGGCCTACGTCGACGTTCAGCAGCCCTCCATCGACGACGCGGTCCGGGCGACCAACGGAAGCCGAGTGATTGTTCCTCTGCTCCTTTCCTCGGGCTTTCATGTCAACGTCGACATTGACCGCGCTTCGCATCTTGATCCGATGGTCGCGACGGTTGCGCCGCTCGGACCGGACTGGATCCTTGCCGAGATCGGTGTGCGCCGGCTCTTCGAGGCCGGCGCCCGTCCCGACGACTCGATCGTCATGGCGTGGGCCGGATCCTCCGATCCACGTGCACTCGACGACATCTCCAAGGCGGCCCGCCTCCTGAGTGCCGTATGGGGCGGCCGTGTCCATGTCGGCTCGATCGGTGGGGGAGACACCCCGATCAGCGAAGCGGTCGACATCGCCCGCGCATACGGTCGCCGGGTTGTCGTCTCGACCTACCTGCTGGCTCCCGGCAACTTCGACGACCGACTCCAGACCTGCGGTGCCGACATCGTCACCGCGCCCCTGCTCGACGGTGGAACCCCGGACCCGCGCCTGGTGAGCCTTGTCCTGGCTCGCTCACGCTCGCTCAGCAGCGAATTCGCCTAACGCTCGCGAGAGAGTTGAATATGCGCGCATTGATGGCGAATCGGCGTGGGTTCCCGCAAAACACTCAAGCCGTCCTTTAGTCTTGCTCCCATGGCGACCCGAACGTCTTCCCCGCCGCGCAAGCGGCCGTCCGGCAGCCAGGCCCGCAAGAGGCCGGCCGCACAGTCCTCGAAAAAGAGGAGCAAGCCTGCACAACGCAGACCTGCACAACGTCGACCGGCTCCCAAGAAATCGGGACCTGGCCCTCTGACCAATGCCCTCGGGGCATTTATGCGCGCCATCCGCGCGGTTTGGCTCGGCATTGCCGGCCTGATCGGTGCGATTGCGCGCAGCATCGGCCACAGCGCAAAGGATCTCGACCCCGCACAACGTCGTGATGGCGTCGGCCTGGGCATCGTCGGAGTCGGCATCGTCGTCGCCGCGTCCGTGTGGTGGCAGATCCCCGGTGGCGTCGGCAATGCCGTACGCAGCGT
>JBDSQP010000306.1:0-4108 GCA_039929755.1 Aeromicrobium sp.
CCTACCCCGCGATGTACACGACGCAGCCGTGGACAGTCCGCCAGTACGCCGGCTTCTCGACCGCCGAGGAGTCCAACGCGTTCTATCGCCGCAACCTCGCGGCCGGCCCGAAGGGCTTGAGCGTCGCCTTCGACCTGGCAACCCACCGCGGCTACGACTCCGACAACCCTCGAGTAGTCGGCGACGTCGGTATGGCCGGTGTCGCGATCGACTCGATCTATGACACGCGCAAACTGTTCGAAGGCATCCCCCTTGACCAGATGAGCGTCTCGATGACGATGAACGGCGCTGTGCTTCCCGTGCTCGCGCTCTACATCGTTGCTGCCGAGGAGCAGGGCGTCCCGCCGGAAAAGCTCTCAGGGACGATCCAGAACGACATCCTCAAAGAGTTCATGGTCCGCAACACCTATATCTATCCGCCGGCCCCGTCGATGCGGATCATCAGCGACATCTTCGCCTACACGGCCGCCCGGATGCCGCGCTACAACTCGATCTCGATCTCGGGATATCACATCCAGGAAGCCGGGGCCACGAACGACCTCGAGCTGGCTTACACGCTTGCTGACGGTGTCGAGTACATTCGGGCGGGCCTCGCCGTCGGCCTCGACATCGACGCCTTTGCACCGCGCCTCTCGTTCCTCTGGGCCATCGGCATGAACTTCTTCATGGAGGTCGCCAAGCTCCGCGCCGCCCGCGCATTGTGGGCCCGGCTCGTTGCCGACTTCGAGCCCAAGAACGCCAAGTCATCGAGCCTTCGCACCCACAGCCAGACGTCGGGTTGGTCGCTGACCGCGCAGGACGTCTTCAACAACGTCCAGCGAACCGCGATCGAAGCGATGGCCGCGACACAGGGGCATACGCAATCCCTGCACACCAATGCCCTCGACGAAGCGATCGCACTGCCGACCGACTTCTCAGCCCGTATCGCCCGCAACACGCAACTGTTGCTGCAGCACGAGTCGGGTACGACCGACATCATCGACCCGTGGGGCGGCTCCTATTACGTCGAAAAGTTGACGCACGACCTCGCCAATCGCGCCTGGGCACACATCCAGGAAGTCGAGAAGGCCGGCGGCATGGCCAAGGCAATCGAGGCCGGCATTCCGAAGATGCGGATCGAAGAAGCGGCTGCCCGAACACAGGCCCGTATCGATTCGGGCCATCAGGCTGTCATCGGCGTCAATACCTACCGTCTGGCCGACGAAGACCCGGTTGAGGCGCGCCGGGTCGACAACAAGGCCGTCTATGACTCACAGATCGAGAAGCTCAAACGTTTGCGTGCCGAGCGCGATCAGGCCGAAGTCGATCGCACCCTTGATGCCTTGACCGAGAGCGCCCGGCGTGGAGCCTCGAACGACGGCTCACTCGATGGCAACCTACTCGCTCTTGCGATCGACGCGGCACGCGCCAAGGCAACGGTCGGCGAGATTTCCGACGCGCTCGAGAAGGTCTACGGGCGCCACAAGGCGGTTATCCGTACGATTTCAGGTGTGTACCGCACCGAGGCCGGAAAAAGCCACAATGTCGCCAAGGTCGTTGAAGCCACCGAGGCATTCGAGAAGGCCGAAGGCCGCCGCCCGCGTATCCTCGTCGCCAAGATGGGCCAGGACGGACACGACCGCGGTCAAAAGGTCATCGTCACGGCGTTTGCCGACATGGGCTTCGACGTCGACGTAGGCCCGCTGTTCTCCACGCCCGAGGAAGTCGCCCAACAGGCGATCGACGCCGACGTCCACATTGTCGGAGTCTCCTCGCTCGCGGCCGGCCACCTCACGCTCATGCCCGCGCTCAAAAAGAGTCTCGCCGACCTCGGGCGCCCCGACATCATGATCGTCATCGGCGGCGTCATACCGCCCGACGACGTGCAAACGCTCAAGGACATGGGTGCGGCCGACGTCTTCCCACCCGGAACCGTCATCGCGGATTCGGCGCTGGAACTGCTCGACAAACTGTCCAAGAGCCTGCAGCACTGATGGCAGTTGACGTCGAGCACCTCGCCGACGGAGTGCGCGCGGGCAAACGCGCCTCGATTTCGCAAGCCATCACGCTGGTCGAGTCGAGTCGCGCAGATCATCGGGCGGCAGCACGGGAGCTCCTCGCGTTGTTGACTCCCGCCGCCGACCGCTCCATACGTGTCGGCATCTCCGGCGTTCCCGGCGTTGGCAAGTCGACATTCATCGAGGCCCTCGGCGTATGGCTCGTCGGCGAGGGCCACAAGGTCGGCGTGCTCGCGGTCGATCCTTCGAGCGTACGCACCGGTGGTTCGGTCCTCGGCGACAAGACGCGTATGACCGAGCTCGCCGCCAGCCCACAGGCCTACATCCGCCCTTCGCCCAGTGCCGGCACTCTCGGCGGCGTGGCCCGTGCGACCACGCAGGCCATCACCATTCTTGAGGCCGCCGGCTATGGAGTAGTGCTCGTCGAGACCGTCGGCGTGGGTCAGTCCGAGGTCACGGTTGCCGGCATGGTCGACACTTTTCTGTTCCTCACGTTGGCTCGCACGGGCGACCAGTTGCAAGGCATCAAGAAGGGCATCCTCGAGATCGCCGATGTCATCACCGTCAACAAGGCCGACGGCGACCGTGAAGCCGAGGCCAAGGCGACCGCCAAGGACATGGCCGGTGCGTTGAGACTCGTCTACGCGGGCTCGCAAGGCTGGGTTCCGCCGGTGGTCACCTGCTCCGCGCTCGAAGGCATCGACATCGATACGGTCTGGAATCGCGTGATTGGGCACCGCGAATTCCTGGGTGACAAAGGGGTTGCCCAAAAGAGAGCCGAACAACAACTCGACTTCGCCTGGGCGATGGTGCGTGATGAGCTGGATCAGCGGCTGCGCAACAACGAAGCCGTCAAGGCCATCCGTGCAGAGATCCGAGACGCCATACTGGCTGGCGAAATGCCTGCCGTGGCCGCTGCCGACCAGATCCTCGCGGCCTACGACCATGAGTGAACGTCAATGAAGCGGACAGTGTCGGCACACCTCGAAATCTATTTGTACGACACCGTCGAACTCATCCTTTCGCTTGCGGTTGCCGAGGGTGCCCATCTTGCCTCCGAGAGTGTCGTGGCGGCGGCGAGTGGGACACCGGTTGCCGTCCGTGAGCTCACCGGCCGTCACGGAACGAGGCTCCATGTGGTGACTGGCGATGCAGGCTGGATCAACATCGACTACAACGCCGAAATCACGGGAGCGTTGGCCCCGCCGCCGAACGAGGAACTTGACCTGATCGAATACCGGCGACCAAGCCGTTATTGCGAGTCGGATTCCCTGATGCCCACCGCGACCTCGGAGTTCGCCGGATTGGCGGGTAAACCCCTACTCGATGCCGTTGCGTCCTGGGTCGGCGAAAAGCTCAACTACGTGCCTGGACTGAGCAGGCCGACAGATGGTGCTGTCGCAACTCTCCTTGCGCGAGAGGGTGTCTGCCGCGACTACGCGCACCTGACGACCGCCCTTTTGCGCAGTATGGACGTGCCGGCGCGATTGGTGTCGGTCTATGCTCCGGGCCTTCAGCCGATGGACTTCCACGCCGTCGTAGAGGCGTGGGTCGAGGGGGCATGGCACGTAGTGGATGCGACGGGACTCGCACCGAGGCAATCGCTCGTACGTATCGCCACCGGTCAAGATGCGGCCGAGACGGCCTTCCTCACTCAACGCGGGGGACGTCTGGATCTGCGCAACCTGTCGGTTTCGGCGACCGTCGATTCGTTGCCGGTCGACGACCCGAAGCAACTCGTCATTCTGGGTTGATTGCGCATAATGTAGCGGGCGTCACAGGATTGCGTATGATTCTCGTGGAGGGATCAACCGGTGCGCATGCGCCATGGGAGATCTGTAGATGAAAACGAAGACTTTTCGGGCCGTCATTCTTGGCGGGATCATCGTTATTGGCGCGCCGCTTTGCCTTGCCGCGCCCTCATCGGCCGATAGCAATCCTGGCGCTGCGGCTGCGTCGGTCAGCGCGTCAAGTCAGGCAGCCTCGGTGAAGTATTGGACGCCGAAGCGTCTTCAGAGTGCCATCCCTGGTGACAGGCTTCTCGTGGGACGCACAATTGCCCAGGTCGTCGGCAAAGTCAAGGCCGGCTTGCCACAGGCCATCGGCGGCTC
>JBDSQP010000307.1:0-4043 GCA_039929755.1 Aeromicrobium sp.
CCGACGCCGCAACCCCTTCGACGCACCGGGAATCGACGAAGACCTGCTCGATCGGATCCTCGGCGACACCCTGCCCCCGGAAGACCTGCCCCCCGATGATGCCCCCGAAGACCAACCGGACGCCAAGCCGAACGAGGCACCCGAGGCTCAGGGCCCGCCGCCGGACTCACCTTCGGAGCCCCCCAGCTCCGCTGAGGGGAACACTTTTGAGGGAAATCAGCCGGAATCACCACAAGACCGTTCCACTCAGGGGGAGCAGGGCGAATCGCCGACATCGGTCGTTGCTCCACAGCAGCCATACCGACCCAAATTGTTCAGCGTCAGCGGTATGGGCGCCGGCGAATCCGGCCGACGTTCGCGGGCGATCACCACAACCGGTCGTCGCATCGGCTCCCAGCGCGCCGTCGGCCAGGGCGGATCGATCCACCTGACCGAGACGATTCGGGCCGCCGCACCCCACCAACATTCGCGTGGGCGCATCAACGGTGCCGTCCAGTTCAAGGCCGAGGACCTTCGCATCGCCGTCAAGGAGGGCCACGAGTCCAACCTGATCCTGTTCTGCGTCGACGCCTCCGGTTCGATGGCCGCACGCAAGCGCATGGAACAGGTCAAGACAGCGATCATCTCGCTGCTGCTCGACGCCTATCAACGCCGCGACAAGGTCGGACTCATTACGTTCCGTCAAAACGGCGCCCTCCTCGACCTCCCGCCGACCTCATCGGTCGAAATCGCGGCAGCCCGAATGCGCGAACTGCCGGCTGGCGGACGTACACCCCTCGCCGAGGGACTGTTGCTCGCCACACAGACGCTCGAACTCGAACGGATACGCGATCCGCGACGCCGACCGTTGCTCGTCGTCATCACCGATGGCCGAGCCACATTCGGACCCGACGCCCTGAAACGTTCGCAACAGGTCGCCCAACATCTCGGCAAAGCCGGTGTCGCCAGTCTCGTGATCGATTGCGAGACCGGCCCCTTCACGATGGGTCTTGCACGTGAGCTCGCCGGCCAGCTCCTGGCCGAGTATGTGCCGCTCGGAGACGTCGCCGCGGCCGCCCTGACCACGGCCGTGCGCCACACAGTCGAGACTCATCCTGGGAGAGTCGCCTGATGCCCGAAGGACAGCCGCTCACCATCCCCGACGACGGACTCACCACCAGGCAGCGCCGCAACCGCCCGCTCGTGATGGTTCATACCGGCGATGGCAAAGGTAAGTCGACCGCAGCGTTCGGCCTCGCACTTCGTGGCTGGAACCAGGGCTGGAACATTGGCGTTTTCCAGTTCGTGAAGTCTGCCAAGTGGAAGATCGGCGAAGAGGCCGTTTTCGCGCGCCTCAATGAGCTGCACGCCGAGACCGGTGAGGGCGGACCCGTCGAGTGGCAGAAGATGGGTTCGGGGTGGTCGTGGTCGCGCAAGTCCGGCTCCGAAGAAGATCACGCCGCCGATGCACAAGAGGGCTGGCTCGAGATCAAGCGCCGGATCCTGAACGAGGAACATGATCTCTACCTCCTCGACGAATTCACCTACCCCATCAACTGGGGATGGATCGACATCGATGACGTAGTCGAAACCTTCGCCAACCGCCCCGGCCAGCAGCACATCATCGCGACAGGTCGTCGTGCCGACCCCAAGCTGATCGAAGTCGCCGACCTCGTGACGGAGATGGGCAAGATCAAGCATCCGATGGACGCCGGCCAAAAGGGCCAGCGAGGTATCGAGTGGTAACTGTCATGCCCAAAAGATTGCCGCGACTCGTCATCGCTGCCCCCGCATCCGGGCATGGCAAGACAACGGTTGCCACCGGCCTCATGGCGGCACTGTCAGCGGCGGGTCATATGGTCTCCGGGCACAAGGTTGGTCCGGACTACATCGACCCCGGCTATCACGCCCTGGCCACAGGCAAGCCCGGTCGCAATCTCGACCCTCACCTCGTCGGCGAAGACCGGCTGGTTCCGTTGCTCCTGCACGGCGCCGCCGGAGCCGACATCGCGATCATCGAGGGCGTCATGGGCCTGTACGACGGTCAGATCGGCGGCGATGGTTTCGCGTCGACCGCACATGTCGCAACTGTGACCAAGGCGCCGGTCGTCCTCGTCGTCGACATCTCGCACGCCTCCCGGTCGATCGCAGCAGTCGTCCAAGGCATGGTCGCCTTCGATCCGAGCGTGCGCATCGTCGGCGTCATCCTCAACAAGGCCGGATCCCAGCGCCATTCCGACGAGGTATGCCGTGCACTCGAGTCGACCGGCGTTCCAGTCCTCGGCGTGCTCCAGCGCGACGACGGAATCGTTGCCCCATCCCGCCACCTCGGACTCGTACCGGCCGATGAACGAGACGATGCGGCGCACGCTCTCGACCGTCTTTCGGCGCAGATCGCGGACAAGATCGACCTGAACGAGATCGTCGCGCTCGCGCAGTCAGCACCATTGCTCGATGCCGAGGCGTGGGATCCGACACAGGAGGTTTCCCCACCTTCGGACCGCCGTCCGGTCGTAGCGATCGCCGGCGGGCGGGCGTTCACGTTCCGCTATGCCGAGACCGAAGAGCTGCTCCGAGCGGCCGGATGCGAAGTCGTCACCTTCGACCCGCTCGGCGACTCGGCACTCCCCGCCGGCACGGCCGGAATCTATCTCGGTGGGGGGTTCCCCGAAGTCCATGCGGGTGAGCTCACCGCCAACGAGCCGCTGCGTCGGTCACTGCGCGCAGCGATCGAGGCTGGCGTCCCGACCGTCGCCGAATGTGCCGGACTCCTCTACCTCTGTCGTTCCGTTGATCCCGGCGCAAATGGCGCAGTCTCGATGATCGGGGCACTCGAAGCCGACGCCGTCATGACACCGCGACTCACGTTGTCCTACCGTCAGGCCGTTGCGCCTCAGGACACCTTGCTGTCCGTCGCGGGTGCGCGGATCACCGGTCACGAGTTTCACCGGACGACCGTCACGCCTGCCGCAGGCCCCGATGGGGCGGCGTGGCTGATCGACGGCATCCCGGTCGGATTCAGCACACCCACCCTCCACGCGTCCTACCTGCATACCCATTGGG
The DNA here is from genome assembly GCA_039929755.1 of Aeromicrobium sp. Taxonomy (GTDB): domain Bacteria; phylum Actinomycetota; class Actinomycetes; order Propionibacteriales; family Nocardioidaceae; genus JACMOZ01. Next base: position 3,043 of record JBDSQP010000307.1, read on the forward strand.
CCGGACATCCCGCCGTTGCCCAGAGGTTCGCCGACGCGGTACATCGAACCGAAGGGTTCGTCGATACGCGAGTGTCGACCGTCGGCGCAAGACCGAATGCGGTCGTCGAGACTCCGGGCAGCATTTCCCCTCTGAAACATCATGGCGACGTCGAGGCCACCGAGGGTCTGGTCGACTTCGCGGTCAATGTCTTCGACGGAGAACGCCCCGACTGGCTGGGCAAGGCACTGGCTTCGAGTCTCGACGTCGCACACCTCTACCCCGACGCGCGGGCGGCCGAGGCCGCTATCGCCAAGCGACACGGACGCCCCGTGGGCGAAGTGTTGGCGACGGCAGGAGCGGCCGAAGCCTTCGGCCTGATCGCTCGCATGCGCGACTGGAAGCGTCCGGTCGTCATCCATCCCCAGTTCACCGAACCCGATGTGGCATTGGCCGCTGCGGGTCATACGGTCGAGCACGTTGTTCTCACTGAGGCAACCGGGTTTCGACTCGATCCGAACGCCGTCCCCGAGGGCGCCGATCTGGTGTTCATCGGCAATCCGACCAATCCGACCAGCGTGCTCCACGCTGTGGACAAGATCCGCCTACTGGCCCAACCCGGACGGGTTCTCGTTGTCGACGAGGCCTTCATGGACTCGGTTCCCGGCGAGAAGGAGTCACTCGCAGAGGCACGCATACCGGGACTCATCGTCATCCGGAGCCTCACCAAGCTGTGGGCGATTCCGGGCATCCGCGCCGGATACGTTCTGGCTGAGCCGGCGCTCGTCGACGGGTTGCGGGACAAGCAGGCGCCCTGGTAGGTCTCGACAACCGCCGCTGCCGCAATGGTCGCGTGTATGAGCGACGATGCTTCGACCGAAGCAACAAAACGGGCCGCCGCCATCGCGATGAACCGCAAAGTTCTTGTCGATGGCCTCACCGAACTCGGCCTCGAACCCATCGGACCGGCCACTGCCCCGTTCGTCCTCGTCAAGGTCGGCGATGGAGTCCACAAAAGTCTG
>JBDSQP010000308.1:0-4069 GCA_039929755.1 Aeromicrobium sp.
CCTCCTTCGCGACCGGATAGGTCGAGAAGTCAGGCGCAGGGACGACTGCCGGTGCCGCCGCTATGAGGTCGTCGAGAGCGATCTCGGCGACCGACGTACGCGGCGGGACGCCATAGGCCTTGCAGACTCGCGGGTGGAGTTCGCCGGCATGACCGACAAGCTTCCCATCGAGGTGGAATGCGGCGCTGCGACCCGGGTGCCAAGGCGCATGGTCACTATCGCCGGAGATCTCGAGTTCGACGTTGAGGCTTCGAGCGACGAGACGGAAGGCCTCGATCGCATCGGCCCACCCGGCCTTTCGACCCTTGCCCCACCAACCCGACTTCAGTCGCTCGCCAGTCAGCGCGATCGCTATGCGCTGCGGTTGATCGGGAAGAGCGGCATCCAGTGCCGCAATTTCTGCATCGGTAGGGCGCTTGTCGACTACCAGAATGGGCGCAGCAATTGGAGCATCGCCGGCACCCGGCTTGGGTCGAAAGACCCGACCCATCTCGAAGAGCGCCACATCGTCGTGACCGCGACCGACATTGAGCGCGACTGCCTTGAGTAGTCCGGGAAGCAATGTTGTCGCGAGCCCGGGTTCTTCGGCAGAGAGCGGATTTTCCAGGAGCACCTGCGTACGTCGGGAGTCGTCGGCGGGCAGGCCCAGGTTGTCCCAATCTGCGGGACCGGCGAACGGGAACGACTTGATTTCCACGAAACCGGAACCGGCCAGAGCCGTGCCGACCCGTCGGCGAAGGCGCTGCGGCGCACTGAGGCCTCTGCCGGCCGGAGCGGTCGGCAGAACAGAAGGCACTTTGTCATAGCCCACAACGCGCAAGACTTCTTCGACGAAGTCATAGGGATCAACCAGGTCCGGACGCCACGAGGGCGGAGTCACGGCCAACGCCGTTCCGTCGGCGGCCACAAGACAACCGTTGGCTTCAAGTGCCGAAATCACTGTCGCTGCATCTAGGTCGATGCCGGTGATCTTTGTAGGGAGTGAGGCTTCGATCATCACGACCGCAGGCGTGGGTACAGCGCCGATGAGGGTCGAACCCTCGTCGATTGCACCACCCCCGTGCTCCACCAGCAGCTCAGCGACGCGGCGCACCGTCCGTGCCGGCAATTCCGGATCGACTCCGCGTTCGAATCGTTTGGAGGCCTCGGAAATGAGTTTGTGTCGACGTGATGCGCGCGCAATCTTCGGGGCGTTGAAATGGGCCGCCTCGATGACGATTTCGGATGAATTGCCGTCGATCTCGACGTCCTCACCGCCCATGACGCCGGCCAGGCCGATCACATGGTTTTCGTCCGCGATGACCAGATCGTCCGGGTGCAGCGTTCGTTTCACGCTGTCGAGGGTTTCGAGCTTCTCGCCCTGCGTGGCAGGGCGCACGATGATGGCGCCACCGATCTTTGTGCGGTCATAGGCGTGGTTCGGTTGCCCCAACTCGAGCATCACGTAGTTGCTCACATCGACCGCAAGCGAAATCGGTCGCATGCCGGCGAGTTCGATGCGGCGAGCCATCCATCGGGGAGTCGCCCGCGAAGGGTCGAAGCCTGTGACAGACATCGTGGCAAAAACCGGGCACCCGGCCGAATCCTCGACTCGAACGGGAAAACCACCCGAATCGACGACAGGCTCAAGCTGAGCAGGGTCGTGGAACGCTACACCGAACCCGAGGGCGGCGTCGCGGGCAACGCCCCGCATCGAAAGTGCGTACGCCCGGTCGGGGTTGACCTCGAGATCCAGAACGTCCGCCCGAAGCCCAAAGAGCTCGATCGCGTCATCGCCCACCTTGGCCTCGGTCGGGTCGACAACGATGATCCCGTTGGGGTCGCCAGCTATGCCGAGTTCGGCTCCCGAGCAGATCATCCCGTCGGACGTATGCCCGTAGGTCTCGCGCGCGGAAATCGGAAAGGGACCCGGCAGGACGGCGCCGGGCAATACGGCAATGACAAGGTCGCCGACACCGAAGTTATGGGCGCCACAGACGATGCCCCGCGGCTCAGCCTCGCCGACGTCGACCTGGCACCAATTGACGGTCTTGCCGTTGGAGTGCTCTTCCTTATCGGCCGAAAGGACTTTGCCGATGACAAGTGGCCCACGGATATCGGCGCCGACGCTCTCGATCTCCTCGAGCTTGAGGTCGAGCATCGTCAGTTTTTCCGCCAACTCGGCGATCGACACATCGCGTGGAAGGTCGACATACTGACGCAACCAATCAATGGGGACGCGCATCAGAGTTCAGCTCCAAAAGGAAGGGTGAAGCGGATGTCGCCGTCGACCATGTCACGCATGTCGGCGATTCCGTGACGGAACATCAGTGTTCGGTCGAGACCCATGCCGAAGGCGAAGCCTGAATACCGCTCCGGATCGACACCGCAGGCGATAAGGACGCGCGGGTTGACGACCCCACAGCCACCCCACTCGATCCACCCCTCCCCGCGGCAAGTGCGGCAATCCTTGATCAGCTCCGGATCGCCTTTGCACACGAAACAACGAAGATCGACTTCGGCACTGGGCTCGGTGAACGGGAAGTACGAAGGACGGAATCGGGTAGTCGTGCCTTCGCCGAACATTGCCTCGGCGAAGTGGTCGAGTGTGCCCTTGAGGTGGGCCATCGTGATGCCTTCGTCGATGGCCAGGCCTTCGACCTGGTGGAACACGGGAGTATGCGTCGCATCGAGTTCGTCGGTGCGGAAGACACGGCCGGGACATACGACATAGATCGGTGGTTCGCGGTCCAGCATCGTGCGCGCCTGGACCGGGGAGGTATGAGTGCGCAGGACCATGGCAGCCTTTTCGGGCGTGACCCAGAACGTGTCCTGCATCGTGCGGGCCGGGTGGTCCGGACCCAGGTTGAGGGCATCGAAATTGAGCCACTCGGCCTCGACCTCGGGACCCTCGGCGACTTCCCAGCCCATAGCGACGAATATGTCGGAGACTGTTTCCTGGATCGTCGTCAGCGGGTGGCGCGCACCGGCTGGAGCAACGTCCCAGGACAGGGTGACGTCAACGGCTTCCTCGACGAGCGCCTTCGTTTCGTACTCGACCTCAAGGACTTCCAGCCGTTCGGCCAGTGCCTTGTTGACCGCTCCCCTGGCCTGGCCGACACGCATTCCGGCATCCTTGCGAGCCTGCGGCGGCAACGCGCCGATCTCGCGGTTGGCAAGCCCCAACGGCGAGCGGTCACCGGCGTGATCATGGCGCACCTGCTTGAGAGTCTCCAGGGAGTCGGCCGCGGTAATCGCCGCAAGCGCCTCGTCGCGCATACGCTTCACTTCTTCGGCGTGCAATGGAGTCACCTCGACGGGGTCGTAGTCCTTGTTGGGGGCCGACATGAAAACCTTTCAGAGCCGTACGGCTTAGCGGTGCGTGGTTGCCGGGCCAAGTCTATGAGCAGGACGACCGACCTTGTCAGTCGGTCATTGCGGGCGGTTCGTTGATCGGAAGCCAGACCATGACACTGGCCCCACCGCCCTCGCTGTCGACGATACGGATCTTGCCGCCGTGTTCGTCGAGGATGCCCTTGACGATGTACATACCGAGCCCGCTTCCCGCGCTCGAACCCGAACGCCAAAAGCGGCTGAAGACCCGCTCCCGATCCTCCAGGGGAATGCCTGGGCCGTTGTCGTGGATGTGCAGGGAGACGCCGTCCTGGAAGTCCGGATGTTTTGTCTTCTCTACAACCACCTGCTTGAGGCTGTGGCCGTGCCGAAGGGCATTTTCGATGAGGTTTGTGACGACCTGCGTGATGCGGTCGGCATCGGCCCAGATGAGCGGAACGTCGTCATGGATTGTCAACTCGAACGGATGGCCGCTGCCCGCAGACACATTGGTCAGCACTCTGCGGACGAGGTCGTCCAGGTGAACCGGGCCACGCTTGAGTGTCAGTCGGCCAGCATCTATACGGGCGGCGTCGAGTAGTTCGGTGATGAGCCGGGTGAGGCGATCGGCGTCTGCGTCAACCGTTTCGAGCATGAATTGCCGCTGCTCGTCTGAGAACTTCTCCCACTTCCTCAGCAAGGTCGACGTGAAGCCTTTGATGCCGGTCAGGGGCGAGCGCAATTCATGGGCGACGGT
>JBDSQP010000309.1:0-7776 GCA_039929755.1 Aeromicrobium sp.
TGGGGCTGCTCACAGGTGCACCTTGTATGTCTCGTAGTCGGCGTCCGGTTCTCCGGTCGGCTCGAAATGGCTGATGTTCGCGATCGTGGTGCCCCACTCGTCGCGGGGCTTCCACACCGCGCGAACCCGCAGGCCCATGCGTACGTCCGCGGCGTCAATGCCGAGGATCAGGTGCAGGAACGCGATGTCGGCGCCGTCTAGAAGGACGTAGGCCGAGACGTAGGGAATCGGGATCTGCTGCCCGGCGAACGGCACATTGACGATGCAGAACGTAGTGATGACGCCGGCGTCGGCGACCTCGACCTCGTCGGTGGTCGGCACACCGTCGACGGGGCAGGCGCCGCGCGGCGGAACGTATACCTTCTCGCAGACCGGGCAGCGCTGACCGATGAGCTTGCCCTGGGCAAGGCCGCGGAAGAATTTCGACTCCTCGGGGGAGGCGGCGTAGTCGTACGAGAGCTTGACCGGCGAGATGATCCCGTCGACTGCTTCGCCCTCGGGGCCTGGTGTCGTCGCGGGTGCGTCTCCCTCGGGCTCGAACCAGCGGATGTCGGTGATCGCGCCGACGGTTTCGTCAGCCCAGACGGCTCGCACGCGCATACCGGTCTGGATGTTAGCCGAGGAGTCGACCGCGACTGCGTGAAGCAGTGGGCGGTCGGCACCGTCGAGCACGATCTGTGCGAACGCGAAGGGCTTGTCGAGCGGCTGGCCGGGTACCGGCTCGGGGACCCACGCCCAGCTCTGGATGACGCCGACATCGGCGACGGGCCGGAGCTCGGTGATCGGATCGAACGTGGTGCCGTCGTACTCCGGCGGGGGTACGGCGACGGTCCCGTCTGAGAGCACACCGCCAAGGACCTGACGGCGTTTGAGGCCCGTCATGAATCCGGAAAGGGTGGGTCCGAGTGAACGGGTGTAGTCGAATTCAACCTTTAGTGGCGCGTGCAGGGTTCCGATGTCAGTCACGCCGACGCCCCCGTCAGAAGGGCACGGTACGGAGACCTCGGCGTGATGCCTTCATGATTCGTTCGCTGGCGCTCAGTCATGGGAAAAGTGAAACACGTTCTAGTTTTGGGGGCAAGGGGTGGTTTCGATCCGTGGACCAAAAGATGCCCCAAACTGCCTAGGCTGCAGTGAAACTTGCCATGGTGCGGTCGACTTCCCAGTACGCCTTCATCGAGGCGACGCGCCCATCGTCGTTGATCGTGTAGACCATGATCAGGTCCGTCGTCGTATGCGAGCCGTCGGCGAATGAGGTCTTGATCCGACCGATGTTGGCGCAGCTGTTGCCGTTGGCGAACGAGTCGTTGATCGTGAACTCGAATGTGTCGATTGGCTCGATGGCCAGTTTCCAAAAGGCCGAGATGCCTTCGTGACCACGGTGTCCCTTGCCCTCCTCGTCGAACATCGACGGGCCGACCGGGTCCTCGATGGTCGCGTCCTCGGCATACACCGTCAGCCATTCGGCCAGGTCGCCCTTGGCGACGGCGGAGTACGAGCGCTGCGATGCAGCACGTGCGGGATGTGGGTCGTTCGGGGCGTTCCAGATGATGGCGTCCGAGGTGATCATGGGTTCTCCTTGGTGGGGCGTTGACCGGTGATGTGCTGGACTGCGAGAGATGCGAACACGAAAGCCTTGCCGAGGGGCGCTCCGGGCCCCGGATAGACCGGACCGAAGATCGACGCGGCGCTGTTGCTGGTCGCATAGAGGCCGGGGATCGGGTGTCCGTCCGTGTGCAGGACGCGGGCGTGCTCGTCGGTGACTAGGCCGCCCTTCGTGCCGAGGTCGGAGAGCACGAAACGTGCGGCGTAGAACGGGGCAGTCTCGATCGGGACGAGAGCCTTGTTCGGGCCGGATCCGGCCGCGAAGAACAGGTCGTACTCGTCGGAACCGCGACCGAAGTCCTCGTCCACGCCGGTTTCGGCGAACTTGTTGAACCGGTCGACAGTGGGCTCCAGATCGGTCAAGTCGAGTTTGTCTGCGAGTTCGGCGAGGGTGTCGGCGCGGACCCAGGTGCCGGCGGCAAGATGCTCCTCGGGGTCTCCCTCGGGCATCGCAATTGCAGGCAGCCGTCCTCCTTCGCTCGAATCGAACACGAGGTATGACGGGATGCGATCGGGCGACGCGGCCATCTCGACGCCGAACCGGTCATACGGAAGGCATTCATTGGCATAGCGCTTGCCTTGAGCGTCGACCATGACGCCGCTGCGGAATCCGAGGGTGAAGGAGCCGCAGCCATCTGGCTGCTCCAGCCCGGGGCAGAACCAGCCCTCTTTCATGTGGTCAATCTGTGCCCCGAGGGCGACGCCCGCCTCTATGAGTTCGCCGGCGTTCGTGCCGGCCGGTGCCATCGTCCACTCGGTTGCGCCGGGCACGCCGTACTCCGCGCGCAAGGTCGGGTTGCCTTCAAATCCTCCGGCTGCCACGAGGACTCCGCGATTTGCACGAATGGTTGCCGGGCCGTCGGGGGTTGTGGCCTCGACGCCGACCACACGGCCGTCCTCGACCAGGTAGTCGGTCACGTGGTGGTCCGTCAGCACGGTTCCGCCTTCGCGCAGGAAGGCGGTCAGTGTTCTGGCGATCAGTGCCTGCCCGCCGGTGAGCGTGTTGCGTCCGCCGGCGCCGACTCGGTCACGTTCGACCGGGGGCCTGACGAGCGCGGAGACTTCCTCGGGAAGTTCGTCGCGACGGATCTTGACCGGCGCGATCGAACGACCCATGGTCACGCGCCCCGGGACGTCGAAGTATTCGGGGAACGGCAACCACTCGAACCCGAACGCGTCATCTGCCTCGAGGTGCGCGACGAGCCGTGGCGCTTCGGCCAGGAAGACCTCGATGTTGGCCGACAAGGGTTGGGGGAGCAGAGCCTCGAGATAGGCACGGGCGGACTCGGTCGAGTCACTGATCCCGGCGCGCTGCTGCACATCGGAGCCCGGAAGCCAACATGCGCCACCTGAGTATGCCGAGGTGCCGCCGACCAGATTGGTCCGTTCCAGCACGACGGTGGCGAGCCCGGCTTGTTGTGCCAGGTATGCGCCGATCAGAGCGCCTCCGCCCGACCCGATCACGACAACGTCAAAAGTCATGCGGTCTTTGATTCGCTCACTCATGGGCCTATATTAGGGCCAAACTAGAACGTGTTCCACTTTTCGTGGACATACTCGGACGACAGAGGGACTTGGCACATGGCGGTCTTCGGCACGAACATCCTTGAAGGCAAGGTCGCGTATGTCGCGGGTGGGACGCGTGGGTTCAACCTCGCGATCGCCAAGCGATATTCCGAACAGGGCGCCAAGGTCGTCGTGATGAGCCGTGACGTCGAGCGCTGTGCCTCCGCGGCCAAGGAGATCACTGATGCAGGCGGCGAGGCCCTCGGTCTCCCGGCCGACGTACGCGACTATGACCGCGTCGCCGAGACGATGAAGGAGACCGCCGACGCGTTCGGCGGAATCGACATTGTCATCGCCGGCCAGGCCGGGAACTTCTATGCGCCCGCCCTGGGTATGTCCGCCAACGGCTTCAAGTCCATCGTCGACATCGATCTGCTGGGCACTTTCAACCTGTTCCGCGCGAGTTTCGAGTACTTGCGGCCTGGCTCGTCTTTGATTGCAATCACCGCGCCGGAAGCTGTGAAGCCGCTCCCGTTCCAGACCCATGTCTGCGCTTCAAAGGCTGCGGTCAACATGCTGTGCAAATGCCTCGCGATCGAGTGGGGACCCGCTGGCGTGCGCGTTAACGGACTTAGCCCCGGCCCCATCGAGGACACCTGGGGGATGGACAACGTCATCGCGACCGATCCGGGCATCAAGGACCGCATCACCGAAGGCGTGCCGCTCCGACGCTGGGGTACTCACGCAGACATCGCGGACGCGGCGCTCTTCCTCGCTTCGGACGCGTCGTCCTATGTGACAGGCACGATCCTCGACGTCGATGGCGGCGTGACCATTAAGTCGACGGGTCCCGATGATGGCAGCGCAATCGATTTCAAGGACAATCCCCGCTTCAAAGGCCCCGGCAAGGGTGCTCGATAGGACATGGCTATGACACTCGATGGCGACATATACCGCGGCCCACACTCGGGCCAGATGCTGCTTCATTCGCTCAAGCGCCACCGCGAAGCATCCGTGATGCAGCTCGGCGACCGGAGCATCACCGGTCAGGAGATGGCCGACCAGATGAGTCGATACGTGCAGGCCCTGGAGGGTCTCGGTGCCGGCACAGGAACCGCGGTTGGCCTGCTCGCCGCCAACCGTCCGGAGGTCCTGTTCATCATCGGCGCGGGTCAGACGCAGGGTTATCGCCGTACGGCGCTTCACCCACTCGGATCGCTCGACGACCACGCGTACGTTCTGGACGACGCTGGAGTGACGGCCCTCATCGTCGACAACATCCCCAAGTTTTTGGAGCGGGCCGAAGACCTGAAGGCCAAGGTCCCCGGACTCACGAACATCATCACGATCGACGACCTTGCGGCGAAGGCGGCAACGTACGACATCCAGCCGCTCGAAGCCAAGGATCTCGCTCCGGATCACGTCGTCGGCGTCACCTACACCGGTGGAACAACCGGCAAGCCCAAGGGTGTCATCGGAACGGCGTCGAGCATCGCCGCGATGACCCAGATCCAGCTCGCCGAGTGGGAGTGGCCTGACGCCCCGACATTTTTGATGTGCACTCCGCTCTCCCACGCGGGGGCGGCGTTCTTCGCTCCGACGGTGGCCAAGGGCGGACGTCTCGTCGTCCTGCCCGGTTTCGATCCGGCTAATGTGCTCAAGACGATCGAGGAAGAGAAGATCACCGCGACGATGCTCGTCCCGAGCATGCTTTATGCGTTGATGGATCACCCGGACTCCAGGACCCGCGACCTGTCCAGCCTCGAGACGATCTACTACGGTGCTTCGGCGATCAACCCGACCCGCCTGGCAGAGGCGATCGAGCGCTTCGGTCCGATCTTCGCGCAGTACTTCGGACAGTCCGAGGCCCCGATGGTCATCTCATATCTCGCCAAAGCCGACCACACGCCGGAGCGGCTGGCGAGCTGCGGCCGCCCGAGCTCATTCCTGCGTACGGCTCTGCTCGGCGAGGACGGCAAGCCCGTGAAGCAGGGTGAGCCCGGCGAGATCTGCGTCGCCGGTCCCGTGCTTGCGGCCGGCTACTGGAACAAGCCCGAGGAGACCGCTGAGGCGTTCCACGACGGCTGGCTGCACACGGGGGATGTGGCACGCGAGGACGAGGACGGATTCTGGTACATCGTCGACCGCGTCAAGGACATGATCGTCACCGGCGGATTCAACGTCTTCCCGCGCGAGGTCGAGGACGTGATTGCCGAGCATCCGGCCGTCGCCCAAGTCGGTGTGATCGGGACCCCGCACGAGAAGTTCGGCGAAGCAGTGACGGCAGTCGTCGTGCTCCGACCCGGCGCCGATACAAGTGACGAGTCGATCGCCCTGTTGACCAAGGAGATCCAGGCCGCGGTCAAGGATCGCAAGGGTGCCGTTCAGTCACCCAAGGACGTCTTCATCGTCGACTCACTGCCACTCACCGCCCTCGGCAAGCCCGACAAGAAGGCCTTGCGCGCTCAGTTCTGGACCGGAGACCGCAACGTCGGCTGACGTTCCTCACACCGCGGATGTCTGCACATGGGCACGATTTTCGGAGCCCCCGGCGGGGACTATTGCCACGGCCTCATCCACCCCGACCTGCTCGGGCCATACCGGCCGGGTCCGCGCGGGTACGCCGACCAACCGCACGACATCGCGGGCCTCTACCTCGGCAGCGCCGGGTGTTACGGAGGGCCTGGCATCACGTTCATACCCGGCTACAACGCGGCGCAAGCGGTGCTTGAAGACCGCTAGTGTCGAAGTTATGGCTATTCAGCGGATGGACAATGTGGCGATCGTCGTCGACGACCTGGACTCGGCTATCGCGTTCTTCACTGAGCTCGGCATGGAGCTCGAAGGCAGGTCTGAGGTCGAGGGCCTCTTCGCCGATCAGGCCGTCGGACTGGATGGCATTCGAAGTGAGATAGCGATGATGCGGATCCCGGATGCAGCCGGGAAGCTGGAGCTCACGAAGTACCACGCACCCGCCGCGATACCCGCCCCGCCGCCTCCGCCCAACACGGTTGGTCTGCATCGCGTCATGTTCGCCGTCGACGACATTGACGACACCATCGCCCGCCTGCGCGCTCACGGCGCTGAGCTCCTTGGCGAGGTGGCGCAATACGAGAGCATGTTCCGGCTCTGCTATCTCCGCGGCCCCGCAGGCATCATCGTCGCGTTGGCCGAACAAATCGGCTGACGCCGGCGTCCCTGGACTCAGCGTCCCCGGAACTCGGGCTTCCGCTTCTCGGCAAACGAACGAGGGCCTTCCTTGGCATCGTCCGAGGCGAAGACGGCTGCGCCGACAGTGGCGTCGTCCTTCCAACAGTCATCCTCGTGCTTGCCTTCGGAGTCACGGATCGTCTTGAGAATTGCCTGCACCGCGAGCGGTCCGTTGGCGGCGATCAGGTCTGCCAACTCGTGCGCCTTGGCCAAAGCCTCGCCATCGGGCACGACGTGTCCGATCAGGCCGATCTCCTTGGCCTCAGGTGCCTTGATGTGTCGTCCCGTCAGCAGCAGGTCGGCGGCGACGGTGTACGGGATCTGACGTGGCAGGCGTACCGCCGAACCGCCGAGCGGGTAGAGGCCCCATTTGGCCTCGGAGACACCAAAACGGGCGGACTCACCGGCGACTCGGATGTCGGTGCCCTGCAGGATCTCGGTGCCACCGGCGATCGCAGCGCCCTCGACGGCGGCAATGAGTGGCTTGGTCAGGCGGAATCCCTTGAGCAACGGCTTGATGTGCGTCGGGTCGAATTCGCCGGACTTGAACTTGTCCGAGGGCGCGTTGGATGACATCGACTTGAGGTCGGCGCCAGCGCAGAAGGAGCCACCGGCGCCGGTCAGGATTACGACCTTGACGTCCGGATCGGAGTTGACCCGATCCCAGGCCTCACTCATGATCGCCATCATTTCGCCGGACAGCGCGTTGCGTGCTTCCGGACGGTTCATTGTGACGACGAGGGTGTTGCCTTGGAGCTCGACCAGGCAGTGGGCATCGTTGGGAGACATAGAGGCAGCGTAGTCAAAAACGAGAACGTGTTCTAGTCTTGGGCTCATGCCGCTGAACATTGCTGACCTTTTCGAGCACGCCGTCGACGCCGCCCCCCAGAACCCTGCAATCAAGGTAGGTGAGCGGATTGTCACGCTTGCCGAGCTGGAGACCGAGTCAAACAAGCTTGCGCACTATCTGCAGTTCCGTGGTGTGAAGCCTGGCGACCACGTAGCGGTCTACGCGAAGAACAGCATCGAGCATGTCGTTGCGGTTCTCGCGATCGTCAAGATCCGTGCTGTCAACATCAACGTCAACTATCGCTACGTCGAGGGCGAACTCAACTACCTCTTCGAAAACGCCGACGTGGTGGCTTTGATCGTGGAGCGCACCTACGCGCCGTTGGTTGCCAGGTCCAAACCCAACCATCCCAAGTTGCAGACTGTCGTCGTCATCCCCGACGTGATCGAACCCGACGACCGGTCAGACGTCGACTCTTTCGGCGGGGTGTTGTATGCCGACGCGCTCGCGGACCAGTCTGCCGACCGTGACTTCCCCGAGCGCAGCGCCGACGACCTGCACATCATCTACACCGGCGGCACCACCGGCTTCCCCAAAGGCGTCATGTGGCGCCATGAGGACTTCTGGCGGACCCTTGGCGGCGGCATCGACTTCTACACAGGCGA
>JBDSQP010000310.1:0-1948 GCA_039929755.1 Aeromicrobium sp.
GCTGGCGAAGCAACGCCGCGCGGGGCTATGTCTGTTGTGATTCGCGCGGGGCGAATCCAAAGCCTGCGGTGGGTGCCCACAAGTGGGCGGCGGCGAAGCTCTCCATTGCTGTCGGCCTTGTCACGAAGAGATTCACACACCGCCGCGGTCGCCATCGGATTGCTCCGATGTGTCGCGGTCGAGGGCGAATGGATCTCCGACCATGCCGGTCTCGGGGTCGAGTGGACCTTGTGCCAAACGATTCACCAAGGGTGATTCGCTGAGTACAAGCCCTCCGCTTGCGCGGAGTCCGGCGAGAACATCGTCGGGACGTACGGACGGGGTTCCGTGTCGTACGACCATTTTCAGTATCGCACAGTTGTCGGGACCCGACCCAATGGAACGCGAACTCAGCGCCAGGACCGCGGCCCGGCTGTCGAATGTTCGCAGCCCCTTTTTGGTCATTCGTTGGACCTCGACGGTCTCTGCGGCAAGGAATTCTCCGACGGCCCTCGAGACGTCTTCCGGATCGACACCAGTAAGGGAAATCTCCCATTCACTTGCCTCGAGTCGATCGGCCAAAGAGCCCTGGCCTGCGACGACAACGTCAACGATGTCGATGCCGGCAGGCAGTGCTTCATCGAGTGCGGCTCGAACTTCTTCGGGATCACACACCCGTGTGAGACCGATCTCCAGGTACTCGGCCTCGGTCGCGGCTCCGGTAGGCGAAGCGTTCGCATACGAGATCTTCGGGTGCGGCGAGTACCCCGACGAGAATCCGATTGGCGTACCGGCGCGTCGCACGGCACGTTCGAACGCCCGGCCGAAGTCGCGGTGACTGGTGAATCGGAGGCGACCACGCTTGGCGTACCGGAGTCGAAGCTTTTGCACAATCGGCAATTGCGGATTGGGGGCTTCAGGATTTGGCCTGCCGGGCTGTGTTGTCACGCCTTGAGGTTATCGGTCGACGCCACTGCGAGGCGGGTCGCGGTCATTGACAGGATGGCAACCGTGAACCCCGTCGACACTGCCCTTCCCTCAAGACGCGGTCGCTTGCTGGTTGTGATCTGCATCGTCGCGTTGGCATTGAATCTTCGCGTTGCGGTCGGCAGCCTCGGTGTCCTCATTCCCGAGGTTCGTGACCATCTCGGGCTCTCCCTGACGATTACCGGACTGCTCACGACATTGCCCGTCCTCTGCTTCAGCGCGTTCGGAGCCGGGGCAAACACCGTAGTTCGATCGGTCGGCATCCACCGAACCGCGCTGATTTCTTTGTTTCTCATCACCACGGGCCTCCTCGTTCGAGCTTCCGCGACTTCTGCCCCCGTCTTTGTCGCTTTCACTGCCCTCGCCCTCGCCGGTGCGGCGATCGGAAACGTCATACTCCCGCCGCTGGCCAAATTGCATTTCCCCGATCATCTCGGCGCGGTCAGTGCGGCCTATGGTGCTGCCCTCATGACCGGGGCCACAATCGGTTCGGCTGTCACGGTCCCGCTCTCGCACCTCCTGAACGGGTGGCGCGGCGGACTCGCGATCTGGGCGGCATTGTCCGCACTCACCTTCGTACTCTGGTTAAGACTCGCGCGTCATGACGTCAAGGTCGACGCGTCGTCCACGTCGTACGGCCACCTCGTGACCGCCCGCTCTCCGCTGGCGTGGGTGATGGCTGCATTCTTCGGCATCCAGTCAGCTCAGGCGTACGCGCAGTTCGGGTGGCTCCCAGCCATCCTCACGGACTCCGGTATGAGTGGCGGAAGAGCAGGACTGATGCTCGGAATCCTGAGCAGCATCGGCATTCCCATGACGCTCGCCTTGCCCCGCATCATGAACAGGGTCGGCGATCGACCCGTACTCCCCTTCGTGTTCGGCACCCTCTCATTCATAGGTTGGATGGGGGTGCTTCTCTGGCCGACTGCGCTCACTGTCGTCTGGATGGTCCTTCTCGGTATGGGCGGGACGGCCTTCACCT
>JBDSQP010000311.1:0-3015 GCA_039929755.1 Aeromicrobium sp.
GTACGCGCCACAACATATTTTTAGCCTGCCTCACGCAGTTTTCGCAATTGAGTCGTGAATGTTGCGCCGAGGCAAACTGTTCGGCGCGACTGTCCCGCCCGAATGGCTCAATTTCACAAGCGGTGCTCCGCGCTGTTATCCTTGAAGCCGAAGTGGAGGCCCACCTCCCACCTGCTTGGTTCTTGACCTTGAGGTACCCCGATCGGCAGTTTTTTTGCCGGTTGAGTTTGGCGTGTCCACGCTTGCGTGGAATACGTCGTTGGTGGCTTCCGTTTCATACGGTGGCCATTTTTTTATGTGCCACTAGCCCCAACGTTTCAACACCAGGAGGACCCATCACCACAGATTTGCGTGTCAACGAGCGGATTCGTGTGCCAGAAGTACGACTCGTTGGTCCTAACGGCGAACAAGTCGGCATCGTACGTATTGAAGATGCCTTGCGTCTGGCTGAAGAAGCAGATCTCGACCTTGTCGAGGTTGCTGCAACCGCTCGACCGCCTGTGTGCCGATTGATGGACTACGGCAAGTACAAGTATGAAGCCGCGCAGAAGGAACGTGAATCGCGACGCAATCAGACCAACACGGTCATCAAGGAAATGAAGTTGCGTCCGAAGATCGATGCCCACGACTACGAGACTAAAAAGGGTCACGTCGTGCGCTTCCTCAAAGCCGGCGACAAAGTCAAGATCACGATCATGTTCCGAGGCCGCGAACAGCACCGCCCCGAATTGGGTTACCGGTTGCTCCAGCGCCTCGCTGCAGACGTCGAAGATCTCGGCTTCATCGAATCCAACGCACGCCAGGACGGTCGCAACATGACCCTCGTCCTCGGTCCGTTGAAAAAGAAGTCCGAAGCTCAGGCAGAAGTCAAGGCCGAAAAGGTCAAGGCAGCGAGCGCCCTCGCGGCCGAACGTGAAGCCGACAATGCCGCTGACAAGGCTCACCGCGAGGCCGAAAAGAAGACTGCAACACCCAAGAAGCCGAGGCGACGCTCGGAGAACCTCGACCCAGACATGGAGGCATAATGCCGAAGTTCAAGCCCCACTCGGGCATGAAGAAGCGCATCAAGATCACCGGCAAAGGAAAGCTTCGCCGTGAACAGACCAACCGCCGTCACCTTTTGGAGTACAAGTCCTCAACGCGTACCCGCCGGCTCGCAGGCACGACCGATGTTGCCAAGGCCGACACCAAGCGCGTGAAGAAGATGCTCGGTCTCTGACCTGAGTCTCTGCCTTACAGGGCACTACCCAAAACACTGATTTAAAGGAGACACCAGATGGCACGCGTCAAGCGGTCTGTCAACGCACAGAAGAAGCGCAGAGTTGTCCTCGAGCGCGCCTCGGGCTACCGCGGCCAGCGCTCGCGCCTTTACCGCAAGGCAAAGGAGCAGGTCACTCACTCGCTCGTTTACTCATACCGTGATCGCAAAGCGAAAAAGGGCGACTTCCGTCGTCTCTGGATCCAGCGCATCAACGCCGCTGTTCGCGAGCAGGGTATGACCTACAACCGCTTCATCCAGGGCCTCAAGGCCGCCGGTGTCGAGGTTGACCGCAAGAACCTCGCGGAGCTCGCAGTCAATGAGCCCGCAGCGTTCGCGTCGCTCGTTGAGCTCGCCAAGGCCAACCTGCCTGCCGATGTCAACGCGCCGAAGGACGACGCTGCGGTCTGATCCGCAGCCACGGTTAAAGACGATTCGCGTGGCGAGTCCCGACCAGCCCGACGGGCTGACTATTCGATCTGCCAAGGTCAAATATGCGTCGAGACTCGCCACGCGTTCTTTTCGTTCCGAACACCGTGAATTCCTCGCAGAGGGCCCGCAGGCCGTCCGCGAAGCGCTAAAAGATCCGGGCACCGTCGTTGAGGTCTTTGTGACCTCCGAAGCCGCTGCACGCTATCCGGATTTGGTTCCATCGGACGTTGTTGTCCATGAAACGGACGACCGCGTGCTCAAGGCCATTGCCGACACGGTTCAGCCCCAGGGCATCGTTGCGCGTTGTCGCTTTCTCGACCGCAGCCTGGCGGATGTGCTCGCCAAGCCGCTCCGGCTGGTGGTCATTTGCGCCGACATCCGCGACCCCGGTAACGCCGGCACCGTCGTACGCTGCGCCGACGCGGCCGGTGCGGATGCTGTGATTTTTACCGGCAATAGTGTCGATCCGTTCAATCCGAAGTCCGTGCGAGCGAGCGTTGGCAGCGTGTTCCACATTCCGCTCGTCATCGAGTCCGACACCTCAGACGTCACTGCCCAGTTGAAGGCGGCGGGACTCACGATCCTTGCCGCCGACGGCGGTGGAGACCTCGACCTCTTCGACGACGAAGCTGTCCTCTCAAAACCGAGCGCCTGGCTCATGGGCAATGAGGCGTGGGGCTTGCCCGAGGACATCGCTGCGCTGGCCGACCACACGGTCTCGATTCCGATCTTCGGCCAGGCCGAAAGCCTCAATCTCGCCACGGCGACGGCAGTGTGTCTGTACGCCTCGGCACGAGCGCACCGAACACGCTAAATTCGCCGTATGGACCTCGACGATCATCCGGACGGCATTCTCGTTGCCAACGCCGAAGGCATCGTCATCGCAGCCAATAAGAACCTGAAGAAGTTGGCGCGTGTCCCGGATGACTTGATCCTTGGCCGACACATTTCTGATGCGATGCCCTTCGACGATCTCAGGGGCAATTTGTGGTTCGACTGTGTAAAGCCTTACACGGGTCTCGACACCCGTTCGCGGATTTCCGAACAGTCGTGGTGGTCTCCCCGTGGTAACGAATATCTGGTCACGGCTTCGCTCATCCGCGAGGTTCCGCGCGGCAAGGTCGTCCGAATGGTCGTCTCGGTGCGCAGCGCCCGCATCCGCAACCGTCGCGACCGGGAACGGTCCGATCTTGTCGCCACCGTCGCCCATGAATTGCGCTCGCCCCTGACCGGCATCAAAGGCTTCACGTCGACCTTGCTGAGGAAGTGGGAGAAGTTCTCAGACGAGCAGCGGCAATTCATGCTCGAAACGGTTGACGCAGACG
>JBDSQP010000312.1:0-8951 GCA_039929755.1 Aeromicrobium sp.
TGGGTGCCGACCGGCGGCCCGAGCACCATGCTCGGATAGGTGATCACCACTGGCGCTCCGACCTCCTGCAAGCCCCGGGCATAGTGCTCGACCTTGGCCTTCGACTGGCCGTAGCCGTCGGAGCCTCCCCCCACTTCGAGGTCGGCACGGAACTCGGTCAGCCCCCGGTCGAAGATCGCGGTGATGCTCGAGACGTGCACGATCGGGTCGAGCCCCATTTCCGCGGCCTGACCGAGGACGTTGGCCGTGCCAGTCAGGTTGACTTCGATCATCTCTGCGGCACGGCGTGGATCTGTGGTGACCACGGCGGCCGCATGGACCACCGCATCGCAGCCGCTCAGGGCTCGGGCCACCGACTCCTTGTCGGCGATGTCGCCGACAACATAGTCAGAGACATCGACTCCCAGAGTGGCGACGCTCGTGGCCAGTCGGGCCGGGTCGCGGACAAGGAAGCGGACCTGGTGACCGGCGTCCTGGAGTGCCTTGGCGGTCCAGCCGCCGACGAACCCGGTGCCCCCTGTGACGAGTACTCGCATGCGCCGAACCTACCGCCCGGTCGATGGCGCCGTGATCACGCAGCAGCCTCGACAACCCCGGTGAGGTGACCCAACGCTTCGACGAATACTGGCAGCCAGCGCTCCGCGTCCAGGACGACCGAGGCGTGTCCTCCCGGGGCGTGGAATGCGACAGCGTCAGGTACGGCCGCTGCCATCTCCAGTTGGCGCTCGGCACCGATCACCTTGTCGTTGTCGCTGACGACGACCACAGTCGGAATGGAGATCGTTGCCATGTGTTCCCGCTCATCGAATCGGCCCAATTCGCCAAGCACCTCCGGCAACGACCAGAAGCTGGTTGACCTGAACTCTGACCACGCCCATTGCACGACGTCATCATCGATCTCGGCAAACGGCGGAAGCGACGCCGCATGGCCCCGGACCTTTGAAGATGTATGCCGGCGGCCCAGGAAGGTGATGGCACTCAGCAGAGGATAGAACAGCGCTTCGGCCGCGTTGCCCTTCCAGGTCATGGCGGTGGAGCAAAGCACAAGGCCCGAGATCCGTTCAGGATGCCGACGCGCCAGTACCTGAGCCAGCGCCCCGCCCATCGAGTAGCCGACGACGATCGTCTGTTCGATCTCCAGCGCAGCCAACAATGCATCTATGTCGTCGGAGCACTCGCTCAGACTGAATCGCTCTGATTGCATTCCTCGACCATGCCAACGCTGATCCATCAGGACGACGCGGTAGTCGGCGAGCAGTTCCCCGACGGTCGTGAACCAGCAAAGCGAAGCTGTCGTAGCGACACCGTGCAACAGCAGGACTGTTGGCGCACCCGGATGGGGTGCGCCGGTGTCGACGACATAGGCGTCACCTCGACCTTCGAGGTGGATCATGCGGCCGGGAGGCAATGGGTTCTTCTCCGGGAGCCTGCCGGACCGCGCGACTGCGAGGCGCAGCCCGCCGCGAACCGCATTGCCCGTCAACCGCGCAGCTGTCATCGTTGCTGGCGCCAACTTGCCGGTCAGTTGCCGCACTGTCATGCGCTCGCTCCCTTTGTGTCGATGTCGTTTGTGTCGATGTCGTTTGTGTCGATGCCGTTTGTGTCGATGCCGTTTGTGTCGATGTCGTCGTCCTCTTTGGTCCTGTCGGCGATCGCCTGATCGAGGTCGAGCTCTGCGAGCGCGTCGGGGAAGTACGACGCCAGTACCTCCACATCGGGAAGCAGATCGGTGCAGGCAAGGAGCGAGAAGTTCAGGTTGGAGACGTAACTCCAGACGGTCACGTTGAGCCCGATGCCATCGGCCAGCGGTCCGACACTGAACATGTCGCTGAGGCGTGCCCCGCCGATCGAGACGGGCTCCCGCGGCCCAGGCACATTCGAGACGGTCGCGTTGAACGCCGCCGGGTGCCAGGACGCGGCTCTTGCACGGGAGTAGGCGCGCACCAGAACCGGGAACACAGCCGGCGGGATGAACGCGCCCCAGTCAGTCATCAGCTCCACGCCCATGCGCATTTGGATCTGCTTGGCCCGGCCACTCGTACGCGAGATTTGGCGCAGGCGCTCGACGGGATCGTCGACGTCGGTGGACAGGGTGGTGAACATGTTGGAGACGCGGTTGCCGCCCAAGCGGGGCGCTGCCCCGCGCTGGTCGGCTCCCACGGGCACTCCGGCTGTCAGTGATCTCGAGGGGTGTTCGTCGTGGGCGGCAAGCCATCGACGTAGCGCCCCGGACACCACCGCCAGCACCAGGTCGTTGATGGTGACGCCCTCATGTTGCTCGCGGATGCGTCTGAATTCGGCGAACGGCAGCGTCACCGTGGCGAAGCTGCGCGCCGCGGTGAGAGACCCGTTGAAGGACGTACGTGGTGCGTCGATCACCGGCATGGGCACCCCACCGCCGTGATCGCGGCGGTAGCGGCCGGCTGCACGCAGACCGCGCATGGTGCGATTGAGCAGCGCCGGCAAAGAGAAGACCTGCAATGCCGCGTCCACCAGCGCCCGCCTCATCAGCCACAGTTTGCCGGGGATCTGGTCGGTCGCCTCGTAGATGTCGTCGGGTGCCGGCGGCACGGCGGCGCTGCGGACGTCGGTGACGTTTCCCAGCAGTGCGTTGGCCGCTGCGCCGTCGGCAAGCGCGTGGTGCAGCTTGCCCACAATGGCGACGCGGCCGTCGGCAAGGCCTTCGCAATAGTGCAGCTCCCACAACGGGAATCGCCGATCGAGCGGGGTACTGGCGATCCGCCCGATCATTACCTCGAGATCGCGCATCGTGCCGCTGCCTGGGACCCGATGGCGGTGCAGATGGTGCTTGGCATCGATCCGCCGCTGGGTGACCCACATCGGATGGTTGAGCCCGAACGGAACCGCCACCACGCGCCGCCGCATCGGCGGCAGCCGCTTGAGTCGGGCCAACGTTCCGCTGACGAAGGAGTCGAAGTTGAGGTGTTCGGCCGGCTCGAGAATCGCGATCTTCAACGTGTGCATGTGTACCGTCGGCGTCTCGAGGTAGAGGAATCCTGCGTCGACGCCTTCCATGCGCTCGAACGCAGGGTGTACGCGTGGAGCGCTCATGGGGATATTCCCGGCAGTTCTCGCACCATCACCTTGCCGGAGGCGTTGCGAGGCAACTCATCGAGAAACACCACGTCGCGGGGCACCTTGTAGCCGGCAAGTCTGGTTCGGACATGGTCCTTGAGAGTTCCGGCGTCCACCTTGCGGTTCGGGACTACGTACGCTGCCAACCTCTGCCCGAAAGCCTCGTCGGGGACGCCAACCACGACCACCTCGCGCACCGCGTCGTGCGCACCTAGGGCCTTTTCGACCTCGATCGGATAGACGTTCTCGCCGCCGCTGACGATCATGTCGTCGTCACGTCCAACGACATAGAGGAGGCCGTCGGTGTCGAGCCGGCCGACGTCGCCAGTGACCATGAAGTCCTCGACGAAATCCTTGCTTGCACCAGAGGTGTAGCCGTCGAAGGGCGATGAGCCATGCACCACGATCCGCCCGACCTCACCCGATGTCAGCACCACTCCCTCATCATCGACGATCCGCACGAGCGTGCCGCGCACGGCGCGCCCGGCGGTGTCCGGGGCGTGACGCAGGTCCTCCGGCCCGGCGACGCTGATCTGTCCCGCCTCGGTGGCGTTGTAACTGTTGTGCACCAAGTCGCCGAAGCGGTCCATGAACTCAATCACCGAGTCGGGGCGCATCCGTGAGCCGCTTGCCGAAACGAACCTCAGGCTGCGCAACGTGTAGCGATCCAGGGTTGCACTCGGCAATTCCATGATCCGTTCGAGCATCACCGGTACGACCGAAAGCCCGGTGGCACGATGCTCATCGACCAAGGACAGTGTCGATTCCGGATCGAACTTTCGACGCATCACCACCGTGCACGTCATAGTGGCCCCGATCACCAGCTGCCCGAAACCCCAGGCGTGGAACATCGGTGCAGCCACAACGACGGCCTCGCCCCCGCGCCAGGGAATGGCCTCGAGCATTCCCGCCAATTCATCCGGCCCGCCGCCCGAACGTCTTGCGCCCTTGGGTGTTCCCGTGGTTCCAGAAGTGAGCAGTACGACCTTGCCAGGTGTCGGTGCATGCGGGGCCGGCGAATCGAGGTGGTCGGTGATCAGCCCGTCGACGGTCACGAGATCCGTGGCACCTTCGGTCTCCGCGAGTATCTCGATCAGTCCTTCCACCTCTTCGCGAGCATCGGCAACCACTCCGGTGAATTCCTCGTCATAGATGATCACGCGGGCACCTTCGCGCTTCATCACCTCGGCCAACTGAGGGCCGGAAAATCCAGTGTTGAGAAGCAGGGCGTGCGCGCCGATCCGCGTGCTCGCCAGCAATGCGTCGACGAAACCCCTGTGGTTGCGGGTCAGTATGGCGACCGAATCGGGCGACCCACCCTGAGCACTGATCAGTCCAGCACCTAGCGCGCCGGCTCGCCGCTGAATCTCCAGCCAGGTCAGACTGCCACGATCGTCGACAATGCCAATCCCATCGGGGTCACGCACGGCCGCCAAGGCGAATCCGCTGGTTGCGTGCGTGCCCTGAGTGCGCAGGACCCTCCACATACCGACATATTTGTCAGGCCGCATCAGCGTGATCATTCGGCTGCCGACAAGCACCCGGCCGACCCACAATTGAGTTGCCAAGGTGGCCCAAAGCCTCCGAACGAGTCGCATCATGTCCTCAGCCCAGAACCGGAAAGCGCCGTTGGCTGGCCAGCACATCAAGGGCGTCCTGCATCCGGCCACGGATAGCCGAGTCGACCTCGGCGATGTCAGGATCGGGCCCGAACTCGGCGGTGATGTCGACCGGTTCAAGCACCTGCGTAGTGATCTTCGTCGGCAACGGGAGATTCATCGGGAAGGCTGCGGTGAGCCCGAACGGGAATCCGAAGCTGACGGGGAAATACGGCATCCGCGACGTCACTCGACTGAGCGGGCTGAAGCGTGCGAGCCTCTCACCCCTGCTGAGGTGGAACTGGTCCTCGTGGCCACCGATCGAGACGACGGGGACGATGGGGACACCGGCCTCGATCGCGGTGCGGACGTAGCCGGTCCGGCCGTTGAAGTCGATGACGTTGGCCTTTTGCTGCGGTCGCAGCGCGTCGAAGTCGCCGCCGGGGAAAACGATGGTGCTCCCCCCGGACGTGAGTACCTCGTGGGCGTTCTCCCGAGTGGCCGGGATCAGGCCGAATCGCGGCATGATCGCCCGGAGCGGGCCGGTGAACAGAACATCGTGCGACAGGCAATACAGGGGCCTGTCCTCGCCGAACTCTTCGGCGATGGCGACGGCGATGATCGGCACGTCCATCGGCATCAGCCCACCGGAATGGTTGGAGACGATGAGTACGCCGCCGTCCGGCAGGCGATTCATGTCCCTGACCTCACTGCGGAAGTAGCGCTTCATCACCAGGCGCAAGAAAGGCATGACCAGGGCGAGGTCCGCGGAGTCCCGCTTCTCGATGTCGCTCATGCCAACATCTTCGCTCGCTGGCGCTCGCTCATGCCGATGCCTTCCGGAGTCTGGGTCGAATCCCGGGTATCACCTGGCGCCACTCGAATGGCTGCCAGTCTTCGGGATCCTGCAGGAGGCGGTTGACGACGGCAGCGAGCACCAGCGGACTGGCGACCATGCCGGCGTGGCTGCTTTGGACTTCGATGTTCTCGGCGATCGCGGGGATGGTGGTCTCATCCACCGAGCACCCGTGCCAGGAGGTGACTCCGTCGGAACGCGACCAGATGGCGGTAGTGGGCACCGGCACCGGCTGCCTCAGCTGGTCGACAATGTCACGGGCTTGATCGGAAAGGCCGTGACGGACCCGGGATCGCTCGAACATGGCAGTCGCACGGGTTCGCTCGCCCTCGGCCCTCCACGGTGATCCGAGACAGATGATCTGCCGGACCAGGTCCGGGTGCTCGTGGGCGAGGCGACGTGCCAGAAGTCCGCCGAAGCTCCACCCAACTATCGACACCGGTTCATTGTGGCCGTCGGCGATCTCGACGAACCGTTCAATCAGTCCGCCGACGAGGCGGTCAGTGAGGCCGACGTTGCGACCCAGCTGCCATCCGTGAACACGGAAGCCGCGCTGGCGCAGGTGCCCGCGCAACCGTCCGGTCACGAAGTCACTGGCGCCAAAGCCTGGCAGCACGAGCACTGGGCGCCCCTCGCCGACCGTGCTCGCGGGACTGACAGTGTCAATGGCGCGCGAAGTGGCGTACTCGCCGATCCATCGGGGAAACTCCAATGCCGTCAGCAGAACAGATGGCGGATTTGCTCCCGGCGTGGCGGCTGAATCGCCCGCGAAGTCGTACACCGCATGCTTCCGATCGCTAGAAAACTAGAACGCGTTCTAGTTTACCGTGCTGTGACGTGCCCCGTCTAGAGCTTGGTGAGGCGGTCGACCGTCTCCTCGTATTCGCGAATCAGGTCCGCCATCACGTCGGCAACGGGCCGCACCTTGTTCATCGAACCGACGATCTGACCCACCGGCATAGATATGACGTCAGGATTGCCGGCCGAATTCATCCGGCTGTGCGCGTCCGAGACCAGCAGATTCTGCAACGGCATCGGGAGCGGCGAGGGTGCGTCCTCGGCATCCCAGGCCTCGGTCCACTTGGTCTTGAGCAAACGCGCAGGTTTGCCGGTGTAGACGCGGGTGCGCACCGTGTCGGCGCTGGTCGCTCGCAGGAACGCTTCGGTCATACCGGCGTTGGTGTTGAGGTTCGAGTACTCCTCGGTGGTCAGCCATACCGAGCCGGTCCAGACGCCCTGCGCGCCGAGGGCCAACGATGCTGCCACCTGTCGGCCACGGCCGATGCCGCCAGCGCCGAGCACCGCGACATCGGGTCCGACCGCGTCCACGATTTCCGGAGTGAGCACCATGCTGGCGATCTCTCCGGTGTGGCCGCCTGCTTCGTAGCCCTGAGCGATGATGATGTCGACGCCATTCGCGACGTGCGAGAGAGCGTGTTTGGCCGCTCCCGCAAGTGCCGCCACCTGCACGCCGGCAGCGTGCGCCTGGTCGATGACGTCCTTTGGAGGTGAGCCGAGCGCATTGGCGATCAGCACCGGGCGGTGAGCCAGCGCAATGTCGACGTGCGAGCGAGCAACCGAATGCAACCAGCCGAGGACCCCATCGCGCCCTTCTCCTTCGGGCAGCGGTGGCACGCCGAGCTGTTGCAGGGTCCGCTCGACGAACGTGATGTGCTCCGGCGGGATCATCGCCTTGAGGTCGACGGCCTTGCCCTCGGTGGGCATCTTCATCGGCATGACTACGTCGACGCCGTATGGCTTGCCGTCCGTGTTGTCATCGAGCCAGTCAAGAGTGCGGTCGAGCTCGGCGGGGTCGTTGAATCGGACGGCGCCCAGCACACCAAGGCCACCGGCCCTGGAGACTGCCGCGGCTACGTGCTCGGACGGGGTGAAAGCGAAGATCGGGTATTCGATACCAAACCTCTCACAAAGTTCAGTGCGCATCAGCGACGACTCCTTCTGCATTCTGGGCCTCGAGCACGAGCTCCTTGGCACGGGGATACTGCGCCTTGCCGGTGGCATTTCGGGGGATCTCCGGGACGAGCGTCACACTCCGCGGAAGCTTGTAGCCGGACAGGAACTCGCGCAGGTAGTCGCGCAGCTCCTCGAGCTCGAGGGTCTCGCCCTCGCGCGGCTGGACCAACGCGGCGACGGCCTGGCCGAACTTCTCATCCGGGATGCCGACGACAAGGACGTCGTAGACGGCCGGGTGACGCTTGATCGCCATCTCGACCTCTTCGGGGTAAACCTTCTCGCCACCGGTGTTCACGCAATTGGAACCCCGGCCGAGCAGGGTGATCTTGCCGTCTTCCTCGATCCGGGCGAAGTCGCCGGGAACCGAGATCCGCATCCCGTCGACGACCAAGAAGGTCTCCGCGGACTTCTTCTCGTCCTTGTAATAGCCGATCGGCACCGAGCCGCCACGACCGAGGCGCCCGACCTTTCCGACGTTGGTGGCCAGGTCGAGCACATTGTTGTCGTCATCGAGGATCACGCTGTTCGGGCCGAGACCGACGACCGGGCCGTCGCTCGAGATGTGCGTCTTGTCCTGCATGCCCATGCCCTGGAAACCGGTCTCGCTGGCGCCGACCGAGTCGGTGTAGACGGGGTTCGGGAGGGCTTCAATCCAGCGCTCCTTGACCTCCGGGGAGAAGATCGCCGCGCTGCTCGCGACCGCGAACAGGCTCGCACCGGAGTACGGTGCACCGGTAGCGGCTTTGCGGTCGAACTCCTCAATCAGCGGTCGTGCCATGGCGTCGCCGGTCATGAAGATCAGCATCACGCCGTTCTCGTCGATGAGCTCCCAGGTGCGCTGGGCGTCGAACTTCGGCTCCAGGATGGTCAGGTGGCCAGCGAACAGGTGCATCAACAGACCGGCCTGCGCACCGCCATGCATCAGCGGGCTGAGCGGGAAGGTGACCATCCGGCCATCTTGCGCCGCCTGTTTCGACTGGTCGTACTCGTCCAGCTTCTCGCCTGTGTAGAAGTCGATGCCGCCGCCAAGGGTCCGCCAGAAGTCCTCATGGCGCCACATGACGCCTTTGGGGAAGCCGGTGGTGCCGCCGGTGTAGATGATGTGCAGGTCGTCGCCGCTCCGCTCAGCGAAGTCGCGCTCGGCGGACTGGTCGGCGATCGCGTCGGCATACAGGACCCCGCCGAAGGCGGCGATCTCTGACTGGTCGTCGGGTTCGATCACGTCGGGGATGACGACGACAGTCTGCAGCTTGGGGTGATTCGGCGTGGTCTTGGCCACCAGCGGCGCGTACGTCCGCTCCACGATCAGGGCCACCACGTCGGCGTTTTCGAAGAGGTAGTTGAGTTCGCCCTCGACGTAGCGATAGTTGACGTTGATGTTGACAGCACGGATCTTGACGATCGCGAGAACCGCAACGACATGCTCG
>JBDSQP010000313.1:0-4607 GCA_039929755.1 Aeromicrobium sp.
TCGGCCTCGCGGCTGGAGGCGCCTTCGGATTGGTTGCTCTCCATCTGTCTTCCCATGGGTCAGCCTGCCTAACCGTACCGCCGGATGTTCATGTTCGTCCTCTCCCCCGAGAACGCCTCATACCTGCGGGAATCAGCGGGTAGCGTGAACCATTCGCGCAGACCCACATCCCAGGAGGCCTCAATGAAAGCCGTGACGTGCCGGGAAGCCAGCCTCGAGGTCGTCAATCGACCGACACCGACTCTCGAGAGGGGACAGGTCCTTCTCAACGTGCTGCGCTGCGGTATCTGCGGTTCCGACCTCCACGCACGCCATCATGCCGACGAAATGGCCGATGCCGCCTCCGCCGTTGGCTACGACGACGCAATGCGCTTCGTCGATGAGGTCGTCCTTGGCCACGAGTTCTGCGGTGAGGTCGTCGAGCACGGTCCCCACACGCGCAAGGCCCTCAAGTCCGGGACCCGCGTGGTGGCGATGCCGCTTCTGCGGACGCACGGCGCCGTACATCTGATCGGCCTGACCAAAGCAGCACCCGGGGCATACGCAGAGCAGGTCGTCGTCCAACAATCACTCGCCATGCCCGTCCCCAACGGGCTGGGTTCGGACCTCGCGGCCCTCACCGAGCCGATGGCAGTCGGCTGGCATGCGGTCCGCCGTGGTCAAGTCAAGCGCGGCCAGGTTGCGGTCGTGATCGGCTGCGGCCCCATCGGCCTCGCGGTCATCAGCATGCTCAAGGCATCCGGCGTGCGTACCGTTATCGCCAGCGACTTCTCGCCCGGCCGGCGCGCCCTCGCCCAGGCGTGTGGCGCCGATGTGGTCGTCGACCCGGCGACCGAGTCGCCGTACACATCCTTCGGCAAGCACCGCTACTTCACCAGTGCTCCGGACCTCTTCAACGCGGCAGTCGACTCGATGGAGAAGCTCAGGCGACTGCCGCTGCCGTGGCAGCACGTCTTCCGCGTCGCCGAGACGCTCGGCGCAATGCCTGCTGGTCCAGTCGTGTTCGAGTGCGTCGGAGTGCCGGGAGTCATCGATCAGATCATTGCCAGTGCGCCACTCGTCACGCGGGTCGTCGTGGTCGGCGTATGCATGTCCGCCGACCAGATCCGTCCCTCGATCGCGATCAACAAGGAGATCGACTTACGCTTCGTACTCGGCTACACGCCGAAGGAGTTCCACGACAGCCTGCAGATGCTCGCCGAAGGAAAGGTCGACGGCAGTCACCTGCTCACTGGCACCGTCGGGCTGGGCGGAGTTGGGAACGCGTTCACTGCTCTGGGCGATCCGGAGACTCACGCCAAGATCATGATCGATCCCGCCAGCGCGGTCGCCGAGGTCTGACGGGGTCGGGCACGAAACCGCTAGTCGAAGAACGTCGCGGTCTGCTCAGCAGGGACGCGGCTCGTCCGATAGGTGGCCGTTGCGTGGTCCGAGTCGGCATATCCGAACGAGATCGCGCACACGACCCGACGCGTTTCTGGCAAGCCGAACCACTCCCTGAGGAACGGTGCCCGCATTGCCAACGCTGCTTGGGCGATCGCGCCGAGGCCCAGGGCCTGCGCAGCCAGCAGGAACGAGTCGACATACAGCCCGCAGTCGATGGCGCCGTAGACCCCGAGATCGGCCTCCGTAGTCAGGATCGCCGCATGAGGGGCTCCGAAGAATTCGAAGTTCTTGAGCATCTGTGCGGCCGAGGCTTCACGGTCGCCCTTGGTGATTCCGAGTGACTCATACAGTTGCCAACCAGTTTCGCGACGGCGCTCCTGGAAGTCCCCGGCGTACGTTGCCGGGAAATCGAAATCACTTCCCAAGCCATCGGACGACGCCATCAGGGCCTCGCGAAGTTTGATGGTCGCCTCACCCGACACGATGCTCAGATGCCACGGCTGGGTGTTGCACCACGAAGGAGTGCGGCCGGCAATCTCCAACAGCCGATCGATCGTCTCGCGCGGAACCTGTTTGTCGAGGAACCCCCGACAACTCCAGCGATCGGCAAGAAGCCGCTCCAGCACTTCGATGTCACTCATACATTCCTCCATTGGCCCAACAAGGTTTGCAACGCCGCGAGCAACGCGATCGGCTGCTCGAGCATGATGTGGTGGCCGGCGTCGCGGATCACGGTGACGGGAATGTTGCCGCCCAGTCGTTCGGCCACATCGGCCGTGATGTCGAGTGACGCCATACCTCGCTCGCCGCGGATGAGGGCGACCTTGCAGGCGGCCTGCGCCAGCTCTTCGGGCTCCATCCGCGAACGCAGGAAGATCCCGGGATCAAACTTCCAGGTCCAGCCGCCTTCAGTTTCCTTGATTGACTCTGCCGCAATGTGAGCACGAATGTATTCCTGCGTCGAGTCGTCCTCGGGCAGCGTGCGGAAGCGGCCGAGGATGATCTCCCTGGTCGGATAGATCTTGTTGTCGGGCATATGCTTTCCGGCTGCGACCCAGGCTTTGGCCTCGGGTGAAAGCTCGCGAACCGGCGAGTCGATCGCCACGACTCCGCGGAGCTGCTTGCCGAAGATCTTGGCGGCTGTCAGTGCGACGAACCCGCCCATGCTGTGGCCGAACACGACTGGCCGGTCATCGGACTCCTGTTTGGCCACGGTCAGGACTTCGGCGGCCCAGGTCTTCAGCGAGTATGAGGTTCGGTGGTCGCTGTCCCCGTGTCCCGAAAGGTCAAGAGCTATGACTCGATGGCTGTCGGTCAGGAGCGGTCCGACGCTGTCCCACCAACCGGCGTGTGCAGCGCCGCCGTGAACGAGCACGGCAACCGGTCGCCCGGGCTTGCCCCAGGAGCGATACTTGATGCGGGCGCCCTCGACGGTCACTTCGCTGTCGTCATAGGGCTGCGCCAAGGCGTTAGTGAACCACTCGGGAGCGTCCATAACTTCCTTCATAGTACTGTCCTCGTATCAGTTACAGTCAGACTTGACTGTTTCTATCACACAGCCTAAACGCAGCGATACAAGCCTAGGAGTCACGATGTCACTAGCGGGCCAGTCCATGATCATGTCCGGTGGCAGTCGCGGCATCGGTGAAGCCATCGCGCTTCGCGCTGCCCGTGACGGCGCCAACGTTGCGCTGCTCGCCAAGACCACCGAACCCCACCCCAAACTCCCCGGCACGATCTACACCGCCGCCAAGGCGATCGAAGAGGCCGGCGGCAAGGCGCTCCCCCTGGTTGGCGACATCCGCGATGACGCGTTCGTCGAGTCGGCCGTCGCCCAGGTCGCGGAAGCCTTCGGCGGTATCGACATCGTCGTCAACAATGCAAGCGCCATCGACCTCACAAACACCGATGAGATCTCGATGAAGAAGTACGACCTCATGAATGACATCAACGCCCGCGGTTCGTTTTTGCTGTCCAAGATGTCGATCCCGCACCTGCGCAAGTCCGCCAATGGACACATCCTCACGCTTTCGCCGCCCCTGAGCTTTGACCCGAAGTGGTTCGGGGGACACACGGCTTACACGATGGCCAAGTTCGGAATGAGCCTCGTGACTCTCGGCCTGTCGGAGGAGTTGCGCGCCGACGGGATCGCCGCCAACTCGCTCTGGCCCCGAACCGCGATCGACACCGCTGCCGTACGCAATGTCGTCGGCGCGGGACTCGCCACACACTCACGCACGCCGCAGATCATGGCCGACGCCGCCTACGAAATCCTGATCAAACCCTCCCGCGAATTCACCGGACATTTCGTCATCGATGACGACATCCTCGAGGAGGCCGGCGTCACGGACTTCTCGATCTATCTCAACGGCGGCGCCGAAGAAGACCTTGCACTCGACTTCTGGGTCGAGCCCAAGGGCCCGCACAACCCGGACCTCAAGCTGCACTGAGTCAGGAGGCGTGGGCGACCCGTGACGTCGTATCCAGGCCGCGCAGCAATCCTTCTATGACTGTTCCCGCCCGGTCGATGTCGGGCGAACGGTCGGCGATGATGTCGGAATAGAGGAATCCTTCGCTGATCCTGACGATCGCATAGGCCAGCGTGGGAGTGTCCAGATCGGCGGCGAAATTTCCACGACCGATCTCCAGGTCGATGACGCGTTCGAGGGTTGCCGTCATGCCCTGCTGACAACGGCTTTGAGTGCCGGTGCAGATGCGCAGGGCCATCTCCGGGTCGCTCGCGAGGATCGCGTGAAGCGGCCGGTCGACCTCGACCCGACGGAGAACCTTCATGATCATCGAGACGAGCCGGACCACACCGCGCTCGGACCCGGTGTCATCGGCGGCGTCGGCGAGCGCTTTGCGCGACCGGAACCATACGAGCTCGTCGAGGAGAGCCTCCCGGTTGCCTGCGCGGCGATAGAGGGTCGCCCGGCCGATGCCGAGCTCGTGGGCCAGTGCCCGCATGTCGAGTCGCTGCTCCGTCACGTATGAATGCAATGCGGCCGCAAACACATCTGCCGGTATGGAGGCGGGTGGGCCTACTCCCTCCGGCAGGACCAATGCGGCATCGCCCGTCATGGGAGTTCGCGAGCTGCGGCGACCAAGCCGTCCAGTTCGTCGACGAGGTATCCGGCCATCTTGTCGATGTCGGGGACGAGTTCGCGGCACGAGATCAGGCCGAAATGGAGCTGACCCAGATAGCCGACGAGGGTGATGTT
>JBDSQP010000314.1:0-11429 GCA_039929755.1 Aeromicrobium sp.
CGGTGCCGACGAGAATAGCGAGAACGCCCTTGACCAGACGCGTCCGCAACTCTCGCAGGTGTTCGACGAGCGGCATCGTGCCGCCCTGATCAATTGAATCGGTATGGCCCGGTTTGCCGCGGCCAAACGATGACGTCACCTAGATTTGTTCGGGCTTCTTGTCCGCTTCGGTCGACTCAAGCGCTTCGGGCTTGTCGTCGTCATCCTGCAGACCCTTGATTTCGGACTTGAAGATACGCAATGCGCGGCCTGAGCCGCGGGCGAGTTCGGGGAGCTTCTTGGCACCGAACAACAAAACGACGACCGCCAACACCAAGAGAATCTCGGGGGCACCAATTCCGCTAAGCATTGCTTCTCCTTCGTCACTGTCCAGAACTGTGTTCAGACACCTTCATCGTACGCGCTGAGAGCAAGCACAGCACTGTCAACCACGTCTCTCGCAAGTGTCGCGGGTTCGACCACGCTGACTGTGCCGGAGTTGCGCAACACCAAGCGACGAAGCCACGACCAATCGGTGCCGAAGAGTTTGACCCGCCAGACACCATCGACCGGATCTCCCAGGCTCTCGACCTGGTAGTACTCCGCCAGCCAATGAGCGCTGGGCTGCAAGTCGAGGACCGCGTACAGGGTGTCATCACCGACCTGAAACAGACCGTCGGCCAGGTCACGAGGTTCGACCTCATGGTCTTCGACGTCGACTCCTGTGACCTCGGCTCGCAATATGCGATCGAGTCGAAAGAAGCGAATGTCCTCGGCACGAAGGCACCACGCCTCGCAATAGACATTGCCCTGGGCGGTAAAGAGCCGGCGTGGATCGATCTCTCGATCACTTTTCTCATCGCGGGAGGCGGTCGTATAGGTGATCGCGACCCGCTTCTTGTCTGCGATGCCGCCGGCCAACGTTGCATGGATCGCCGAGTCAACTGCTTCAACGTGAACGTCGACCGGAATTGATGAATCGTCGCTGACGACGCTCTCCATTTTGGCGAGTGCAGCGTCGATGATCGAGGATTGCAAGCCGCTCGCCGATGCACGCAAGGTGTGCAGGGCGACGATCAATGCCGCGGCCTCGCCGCGATTGAGCTTGAGCGGGCGCGTGAGGAAGTCGGCGTCCCGGATGAAAATGACACCGTCCTCATCGAGGGCGCCGAGATCGAAATCGATGAGCTCACCGGGGAACTTGCCCGGGCCACAAAACATCAACAGCTTGAGATCATCGCGAATTTGCTTGTCGGTGACACCGAATTCGGCCGCAACCTGTTTGACCGGGATCCCATCGTGGCCTTGGAGGTATGGGACCAGGGCAAGCATTCGCGACACCTGACTCTTGGAGTCGCTCATGCACTGACCTTCGCAGCGCTGTTCAGTCGCCGGATGACTTCGGTTCGCACCTCGGGCGGACTCACTGCCACAGCGTCAGCGCCGTAGGACGCAATCTCCGAAGCGAGTTCCCACAGCGAGGAGTACTCGACCTCCAGTTCGTCGAACTTGTCATCGAACGGTTTCGAGGACGTCGCCATCCTCCGAATTGACTGGCCACGACCATGTCGGAGTCGAACGACGGCAGCCCCAAGGGTCGGGGCCGGATACAAGGTTCTGGCTAATTGCTTGAGATCGGTGCCGTCGGGAATCGTGTAACTGCCCGGCTCCCCCGCGAACTTGACGTCACCCTGAACGCGGGTCAGCCGGAAAACGCGTGGTTCGACCCTGTCGTTGTCGAAGCCCGCCATGTACCAGCGTCCGTGCCAGGAGATGACTCCCCACGGCTGGACCGAGCGGGTAGTGATCTCTGCGCCGGGACGCTTGTAGTCGAAGTTGACCGGTATGCGTTGGGAGACGGCTTCCCACATCTGGTCAAACGAGGGTTCTTTGGCAGACAGCCTTGGCTCGACCATTCGTAGAACGCTGGTGTCGACGGTGATACCTGCGGCTTTGAGTTTGAACAGTGCAGCGGTCGCGTTGCTCGCCAACCCGGCGTGCTCCCAAACTTGGGCTGCAAGGCCGACAACAGCGGCTTCTTCGCGGGTCAGGTCGATGTCGGGAAGTTCGACATCATCGCGCTTGATCCGGTAACCGATCTCGTCTCCGAAGAGTTTGTCGTTGCTCCCGGTTTCGACCGTGATGCCTAGCTCCCGCAACTCGATCTTGTCGCGCTCGAACATCCGGTCAAATGCCTGACCAGGCCGACTGGGGTAACCCTCAACCGCTTCGCGTATACGATCTTTCGAGAGATATTGCCTGCTCACGAGCAACGTGATGAACAGATTCATCAATCGTTCGGTTTTGCGAGGGGCCATGACCGCAGGGTGTCAGAAAGCCGCTAGCAAGTCGACCGCAAAGATCAGCGTGTCGCCGCCCTTGATGTCCGGAGCACGACCGGCTTTGCCGTACGCAACGTCCGACGGGCACACCAGGACGAGGCGGCTGCCAACCTTCTGGCCGACCAGCGAGTCATCCCAGCATTTGATCAGCTGGCCGTTCCCGATCTGGAACGTACGAGCCGCGGAAGACCAGGACTCATCAAAAATCTTGCCATCCGGATAGACCTCGCCGACATACTGAATCGTGATCGACTGTCCGGCCTTGACGACGGGGCCGGATCCCTCGATGGCGACCGATGCGCTCATCTTCTTGTGCGTGGCCTCGGTCGTCGAGGTTTTGGTGAACTTGGACGGATGCTTCGCCTTGTCGAGAACGAGCTTGGGAAGCGTGTCAGGAAGCTTCTGACTCTTTCCCGAAGCCGCTTCGGGAACGCTGTCGGCCTTGACGATATCCATGAGGAACACCATCGTGTCGGTGGCTTTCAGACCAAGTTGGGTGTTGGCGGCACCAAAGCCATCCTTTGGCGGAATGGCGATCAGGACGCGGCTTCCGACGGTTTTGCCCACGATGCCCTTTACAAAGCCGGCAAGCACCGAGCCGCTCTTGATCGTGGTTGTCAACGGGCTGCCGCTCTTGAACGAACTGTCAAACGTCTTGCCGGTGCGTCCGTTGACGGCGACATAGTCGAGCGTCACCGCATCACCGTCGACGACTTTGTGACCGGATCCCTTCTTGAGGATCTTGGTAGTCGTCTTGGTGGCTTTGAAGTTCTTGCCGACCGTAACGGTGGGGGTCTTGCCGCCTGTCACTTTGACGGAATCGAGTCCGGCCGTGGACGAACCGCAACCTGAAACGAGCAGCGCGACGGCGAAGGCCGCGGGAATCAATCGACGCACAGAAAAACCTTTGAGTGAGAGGTGCAAACGCCCCAACCTTAGCGGGGACGACCAAGACGGGACAGGCTACATCCCATCGATCAGCTTTTGAACGCGCTCATCGTGTGACCGGAACGGGTCCTTGCACAACACGGTGCGTTGCGCCTGATCGTTGAGTTTGAGGTGAACCCAGTCGACGGTGAAGTCGCGGCGTCGCTCCTGCGCACGCTTGATGAAGTCGCCGCGCAACCGGGCTCGCGTTGTTTGTGGCGGCACGGACTTGGCGGTGAAAATGTCGAGGTCGTTGGAGACCCGGGCGACCGCACCCTTGTTTTCGAGCAGGTAGAAGATGCCTCGATCCCGACGTATGTCGTGATAGGCCAAATCTAGTTGGGCGATGCGCGCGTCACTCCACGCCATGCCGTGGGTCGACCGATAGCGGTCGAGCAGCTTGTATTTGATGACCCAATCGATCTCGCGCTCGACGAGCGACAGGTCTTCGGACTCGACTGCTTTGAGCGTCCGCTCCCACAAGTCGAGAGCGCGATTGATCACCGGTGTGTGAAGGCCGTGGCGGTCGACGAACTCAGCAGCCTTGCCGAAGTATTCGGCCTGAATCTCGAGCGCCGAGAGTTCGCGCCCGTTGGCCAATTGCACTTTTCGACGACCGGTCATGTCATGGGAGATCTCACGGATCGCTCTGATCGGGTTGTCCAACGTCAGGTCGCGCATCGACACGCCAGCCTCGATCATGCGAAGTACGAGATCTGTCGTCGCCACCTTGAGCATCGTGGTGGTTTCACTCATATTGGAGTCGCCGACGATCACGTGAAGCCGACGGAATCGCTCGGCATCGGCATGTGGTTCGTCGCGGGTGTTGATGATCGGCCTAGACCTGGTGGTGGCACTCGAGACGCCTTCCCAGATGTGTTCGGCGCGCTGGCTGACCGAGAAGACCGTCCCCCGGGGGGTCTGCTGGACTTTGCCCGCGCCGCAGATGATCTGCCGGGTGACCAGGAACGGTATGAGGACATCGGCCAGGCGACTGAAATCTCCGCTGCGTGAAACGAGGTAGTTCTCGTGGCATCCGTAGGAGTTGCCGGCCGAATCCGTGTTGTTCTTGAAAAGGTAGATGTCGCCGTCGATGCCATCTTCGGCAAGCCGCTGTTGGGCGTCGATCATCAAGCCTTCGAGGATCCGCTCCCCTGCGCGGTCATGGGTGACCAAGTCGACCAGGTCGTCACATTCGGGTGTCGCATACTCCGGATGACTTCCGACATCGAGATACAGGCGGGCACCGTTTCGAAGGAACACGTTGCTGCTGCGACCCCACGACACGACACGGCGAAAGAGATAACGAGCTACTTCATCGGGCGAGAGTCGGCGCTGACCCTTGAACGAGCACGTAACTCCGTACTCATTCTCGATTCCGAAGATTCGACGGTCCATGGATTCAGCCTAGCCCGCGAAATCAGTTGGAAAGGGCTGAAGCCACCGTTTCGTCAGTGAGGCGTTTGAACTTTCTCGGCAACGTCCTTGTTCGATCGAGGACTGCGACCTCCAGGTCGGCCGAGTCGATCGTGCGCGGAGTCGTCGGATCGTGGCCGAGGGCGGCGGCGGCAAGGGCAATAGCGCCCGCCTGATCGAGTCCCGCAGAGTAGTGCTCGCCAAGATAGGTCTCGACCTGTTCGCTGAGACCGCCCATGACTCCGAAGCCCTGGATGTCGGCAACCGACCCGTCATAGGTGAGGCGATAGATCTGATCCATCTCGGCGGTGGAACCCACCTCGGCGACGAACAACTCGACTTCATAGGGCTTCTCGCCACCGGAGGAGAAAATCGTGCCGAGGGTTTGCGCGTAGGCGTTTGCCAGGGCGCGGCCGGTCACATCGCGTCGGTCGTATGAGTAGCCACGGAGGTCGGCAAGTCGTACGCCGGCGATGCGCAGATTCTCGAACTCGTTGTATCGTCCGACTGCCGCGAAACCGATGCGGTCATAGATTTCGCTGATCTTGTGGAGCGCCTTGGACGGGTTCTCTGCGACGAACATGATGCCGTCGGCGTATTGGATTGCGGCAACACTGCGTCCGCGTGAAATACCTTTGCGTGCGAAATCGGCCCGATCCTTCATCAACTGTTCGGGCGAGACATAAAACGGCTGGGTCATGTCAGTCCTCTCAGTTGACCGGGGCCGAAGGGCCATCGGGGCGGACAAGTCGTCCGCCGATTACTTCGTCCGCTATCGCGCCGACTGCATCGTCGTCAATCCGGCGATAGCCGTCAGCCGTGACGACCGCGACCACGGGGAAGATTCGGCGGGTCAGGTCGGGACCTCCGGTTGCCGAGTCGTCATCAGCGGCGTCATAGAGGGCCTGAAGGGTGGCGGTGATGCATTCGGTTTCGGTGAGATCCGGTCGATAGAGCTTCTTTAGCGAGCCCCGAGCGAAGACCGATCCTGAACCGACAGAAAAGAATGCGTGCTCTTCGTAGCGGCCGCCAGTGACGTCATAGGAGAAGATGCGACCGGCTTGAGTGTCGAGGTCAAAACCGGCGAACAGGGGCACGACGGCGAGGCCCTGCATCGCGAGGCCCAGGTTGCCGCGGATCAGCGCAGCGAGTCGGTTGGCTTTGCCGTCTGCCGACAACGTCAAGCCTTCGATCTTTTCGTAATGTTCGAGTTCTACCTGGAACAACCGGACGAGTTCGATCGCGAGTCCCGCGGTGCCGGCTATGCCGATGCACGAATACTCGTCTGCCGGAAAGACCTTTTCAATATCGCGCTGAGCGATGACATTGCCCATTGTCGCGCGACGGTCTCCCGCCATGATGACGCCGCCCCTGAACGTGGCAGCCACGATCGTCGTGCCGTGGGGAGCGATGCCATGCATGTCACCCTGTCGACGCGCGGCAGCACCCGGCATGAGTTCGGGAGCTTGCTTGGCGAGGAAATCGGCGAACGACGAGGAACCAGTGGTGCGGTAGTCGTCAGGCAGCATTACTGACCGCCCTTTTGAACGAAACTGCGGACGAACTCCTCGGCGTTTTCCTCGAGCACTCCGTCGATCTCGTCGAGAATCGAATCGACGTCGTCATCGAGCTTTTCCTTGTGCTCAGATGATGTCTCGGTCGAGTCGACTTGCTCCTCGGGCTCGGTCGATTTGCGGGTGCTCTTGCGCTGTTGCTCAGACATGGTTACAACCTATCCCTTGGACCGCTGACGTCAGTTCTATCTCCGGGTAATCGCATGGAAAAGTGCCTCAGCAGTCTTGTTCTCTTCAAACAACGCTCCGACGTGTTCTTTTGTGCCCCGAAGCGGCTCCATCGTCGGTATGCGTTGGAGTGAGTCGTATCCGGGGAGGTCAAAAATGACCGAATCCCACGAGGCAGCCGCGATGTCGTTGGAGAATCGCGCAAGACACTGACCGCGGAAGTAGGCCCGCGTGTCCTCGGGCGGATCGGTGATAGCCGCTTCGATTTGTTCTTCGGTGAAGAGCCTCTGCATACGACCGGTGCGTACGAGTTGATGGAACAGGCCCTTGTGCAGCCGAATGTCGTGGTACTGAAGGTCTATGAGGTGAAGTTTGGCGTGGTCCCAATCCAGGTCGTCCCGATCCCGGTAGGACTCCAGAAGAGCCAGCTTGGCAACCCAATCGAGTTCGGTCTTGCACTCCATGGGATCACGGGCCAGTCGTACGAGCACGTCTTCCCAGCGCTGAAGGATGTCATCGGTCTGCGCGTCGCTGCCTTCGCGTTCGACGAAAGTCTTGGCTTGCTCCAGGTATTCGCCCTGAAGCTCAAGAGCGGTGATGGTGCGCCCGTCCTCGAGGGGTACGGCGGCCTTGAGCGAGTAGTCATAGGAGATGTTGTGCAAAGCCGTGACGGGCTTCGACAGAGTCAGCCCGGGTTTGAGGCAACCTGCCTCGATCATGGCGAGAATCAGCGAAGTCGTGCCGTGCTTGAGATAGATGGCGGTCTCGGAGCAATTGGCATCGCCAATGATGACGTGCAGTCGGCGATATTTCTTGGGGTCTGCGTGTGGTTCATCGCGGGTATTGATGATCGGCCGCTTGAGGGTGGTCTCAAGGCCTACGCCCACTTCGAAATAGTCGGCTCGTTGGCTGATCTGGAAATCGTGGACACTGCCGTCTTGCTTCTGGCCGACTCGACCGGCCCCGGTGAAAATCTGCCTCGATACGTGGAATGGTGTGAGGTGCTCGACAATCGATTCGAATGCGACGTCCCGTCGCATGAGGTAGTTCTCGTGCGAGCCGTAGGACGCTCCCTTGTTGTCGATGTTGTTCTTGTAAAGAACGATCGGATGTGAGCCCGGGATCCGGGCAGCCAGTTCAGCGCCGAGACGCATGACGTTTTCGCCTGCCTTTTCCCACAACACGACATCGAGGGGGTTCGTGACCTCAGGGCTCGAATACTCCGGATGCGCGTGATCGACATACAGTCGCGCGCCGTTTGTCAGGATGATGTTGGCCAGACCCATGTCCTCATCGGTGAGTTGACTGGGATCGGCGACATTGCGACTGAGATCGAATCCACGTGCATCACGCAGTGGGCTTTCCTCTTCGAAATCCCACCGCGCGCGGCGGGTCAGGCCGTTCGCGGCGGCGTATGAATTGACGACGTGCGTCGACGCCACCATCGGATTGGCCGCGGGCTGGCCCTGCACGGCGATGCCGTACTCGACTTCACTGCCCATTACGCGGCGAACACTCATACCGCCAGACTACGGGTCTCGGCGTCAGACTGGGTGCGCCTCGCAGTTATGTGGACCTACCAGTGCACGCCCTTCAGCACGCTGGCCAGCGCCTTTTGCTGCCGACTGACCGTCTCGCCCGCATTTGCACCTCGTGCGGCGGCCGAATCAGGGAAGATCTTGTAGGCCTGATTGAGAACGCGGAATGCGGCATTCGGCGCGATTGAGTGCGACAACTCCCCCGCCGTCCCCATCAGCGTGTTGATTTCGTGCGGCTTGTGGCGCATCGCTTTGAGGATCAGGTCAGCAGCTTGTGCAGGCGAAATGGTCGGGAACGCGTCGTAGATCTTGGTCGGGGCGATCATCGGGGTTTTGACCAAGGGCATATGGATCGAGGTGAACGAAATGCCGTCACCGATGAGCTCCGAACTCACCACCCTGCTCCACGCATCAAGTGCTGCCTTCGACGCCACATAGGCGGCAAAGCGGGGCGGGTAGGTCTGAGCGCCGATCGAGGAAATGTTGACCACGTGTCCACTCTTGGCCTTTGCCATCTTCGGTGTGAGCCCCATGATGAGCCGGATCGCGCCAAAATAGTTGAGCTGCATCGTGCGCTCGAAGTCGTGGAACCTGTCGTATGACAGTCGCAGCGATCGGCGGATCGAGCGCCCGGCGTTGTTGACAATGAAGTCGACACGGTCGTGGTTCTTGCTGATCTTCTTGGCGAGAATGTCGATCGCGTCGAGATCGGTCAGGTCGCACGGGTAGGCGAACGCCTTGCCGCCTTGCGCCTCGATATCGGACTTGGTCTGCTCGAGTGCCTCGGCACCCCTGGCCACCAGAATCACCGTGCCACCCAGTGCGGCCACGCGCAGAGCTGTGGCTTTGCCAATGCCGGAGGTAGCACCGGTGATGACCACGGTCTTGCCCTTGATCGCGTCGCGCATACCTCGATCGGCGGTGATGTCGGGATCGAGATTCTGCTCCCAGTAGTCCCACAGCAGTGAGGCATACGTATGGAGCTTGGGCACTGCCAGACCGGAACCCTCAAGGGCCTTGCGGGTCGCAGTGGAGTCGTAGACGGTCGGCAGGCCGATGTGGGCGATGACTTCGGTTGGCACACCGAGGCGGCCGAGCGTCTGGTGGGCAATCATCTCCCCGGGCCCGCCCGACGTGACTCTGGCCAATGCATGGGAAAGGAAGCGCTTCGGCAGCAGGTCCGTCACGCGATTGTCGAGCGAAATGCTCATGCGGGGTGACTTCGCGGCTTTGGCGAAACTGTTCAGAACATCGAGGTTGGGCTGGGGTTTGGGGTTGACCAGGTGGAAGACCCGATTGTCGAGCCCTTCCTGATGGCCGAGGTAGTCCATGGCCTGGGCCACGTAGTCGACCGGCACGAGGTTGGTGTTGCCCATGCCGGCTCCGAAGAGCGGCAGCCATTGGGGCATGTAGTCACGCATGCGCTTGATCAACGAGAAGAAGTAGTAGGGCCCGTCGATCTTGTCCATCTCTCCGGTACGTGAGTCGCCCACGACGATGGCCGGGCGGTAAACCTTCCACGGCATTGTCGCCGTGTCCCGGACGATCTTTTCTGACTCGTACTTGGTGCGGTGGTAGTCCGAAGGGAACTTCTGGCCCTCTTCGAACATGTCCTCGGTGAACTTGCCCTGGAAGCTCCCCGTGACGGCGATCGACGAAGTGATGTGGAAGCAACTGACCTCGAGAGCATCGGCTAGTTCGATCGCATGCTTCGTACCGCCGGTGTTGAGATCGTCATTCTGCTTTCGCGAAGCCGTCATGTCATAACTGGCGGCCAAGTGGAAGAAATGAGCTATCTCGCCCTTGTGTTCCTTGACCCAACCCGGATCCACGCCGAGTCCGGACTTGGTGAGTTCTCCCGCAACAGCCTGGATCCGGCCGCTGTTTTCCCACTGGTCGCGATAGAGATCGAGTTTGTGCTCCGATCCGGGACGTACCAGGACAAATATCGGCCCTTTTCGGTTTTTGACAAGCTCGGCAACAAGTCGGCGACCGATAAATCCGGTGGCGCCGGTAACGAAGTAACTCATTCTCCGGATGCTAGTGCCTCGCAACTTCGAGTTACATGCTTATGGCCACTTTTGCGGGTCTCCGATCGACTTGCCCAGATGGATGCTGAGCGGATCCGCGGAATAGAATCCGAAGGCGGGTATGTTCTCATAACCGGCCGACCGGTACAGGGCGACGGCCTCGGGTTGCACCAGTCCCGTCTCCAGTATCAGTCTGGTGATGCCAGCCTCCGCCGCTGTCTTTTCAAGGTGGGTGAGCACGGCGCGCGCGATGCCCTGCCGTTGGAAGGCGGGGCGAACGTACATGCGCTTGATTTCTGCGTCGTCGCCGAGTCTGCGCCACCCGCCCATACCGGCCGGCACGTTTTCGACATAAACCATGAAGAAGGCGCCGTTGGGTCCGTTGAACTCTGAAGTATTGATCGGTGCAGTGTCACCTTCACCGCCATAGCGGCGGGCGTACTCGATTTGTACTTCGCCGGTGAGCAACTGTGCATCATCGCTGTCGTAGGCAACGACGCGCAGGTCTTGGTGGGGTGCAGCGTGACTCAGAGGTACTGCCCGGTGTTGGCAACAGTGTCGATCGAGCGACCGGGCTCGTTGCCACCCTTTCCAGAGATGAGGGTCCGGATGAACACGATGCGCTCACCCTTCTTGCCCGAGATGCGCGCCCAATCGTCCGGATTGGTCGTGTTGGGCAGGTCCTCATTCTCCTTGAACTCGTCGAGGCAGGCCTGGAGCATGTGCTGCACGCGCACGCCCTTCTGGCCTGTGTCGAGAAGATCCTTGATGGCCATCTTCTTGGCACGGTCGACGATGTTCTGGATCATGGCACCGGAGTTGAAGTCCTTGAAGTACAGGATCTCTTTGTCGCCATTGGCATATGTCACTTCAAGGAACTGGTTGTCCTCGGACTCGGTGTACATGCGCTCGACGGTGCGCTGGATCATTCCGGTCACGCACGCTTGACGATCGCCACTGAACTCGGCGAGGTCGTCGGCGTGCAGTGGCAGGTTGGCAGTCAGGTACTTGGTGAAGATGTCGCGAGCCGACTCTGCGTCGGGACGCTCGATCTTGATTTTGACGTCGAGTCGGCCCGGACGCAGGATGGCCGGGTCGATCATGTCCTCACGGTTCGAGGCACCGATGACCAGGACATTCTCGAGTCCTTCGACGCCGTCGATCTCGCTCAACAGCTGGGGCACGATCGTATTTTCGACATCTGAGGAAACACCGGAGCCGCGCGTACGGAACAAGGAATCCATCTCGTCGAAGAAGACGATGACCGGAGTGCCCTCGCTGGCTTTTTCACGCGCACGCTGGAACACCAAACGGATGTGACGCTCCGTTTCGCCGACATATTTGTTGAGGAGCTCGGGGCCCTTGATGTTGAGGAAGTATGACCGTCCCTCCTCGCCCGTACGTTCTGACACCTTCTTGGCAAGAGAGGCAGCGACCGCTTTGGCGATGAGTGTC